>JAHDVN010000133.1 GCA_023384635.1 Thermoanaerobaculia bacterium | reverse complement strand
GTCGGGCAGGCGGTCGCCACCTCCGCGGCGCGGCCGGCCTCCCCGGGCGAGAGGAGGACCGGGGGCGCCGCCGCGCCGGCGAGCGCAGGCACGAGGAGGTGGAGGGCGAGCAGCAGCGGCGCCGCCCGGGGTCCGAGATGCCGGTGGGGTCGAGGTGGCAGGGGGACGACGGGCGAGCGGCGCATGCTGGATCTCCTCTCGGAAGCGCAACTGCCCCGCGCGGCGGCGGGGCCGGTGGACGCGAGCCTGCAGCCGTCCTGGCTCCGGCGCCATGTCCCGGCGCGACCGCCCCATGGACGATCGCGACAACCCGGCCGGGCCCGCGCCGGGGACGCCGAAGCGCTCCGTCTCGGCGTCCATGTCCTCGGCGGTGCGGTTGGCGGAGCGTTCCACCGGCCTCCCCCGGGCAGTGCGAGAATCCCCCTTCGGACGCCATCCCGGAGGGAACCCATGCGCCTCGCCCGTTCGCTCGCCGCCGTCGCCTTCCTGCTCGTCTTGGTCTCTGCTCTCACCGCGCCGCTCGCGGCCCGGACCGACCCCGCCGCCGCGGACACCCCGGTGCTCCCTCCGGATGTCGCTGCGCCGGCTGCGGCGGCGGACGAGGAGGTGGTGCCCGCGACGGCCGCCGCCGCCGGGCCGGTGGCGGTGCCGGTGCCGAGCGAGACCGCGATGCGCTACTACCGCAGCGGCAACTGGCTCTGGATTCTCGCCACCCTCTGGGGCTTCGCGGTGCCGGCGCTGCTCCTCTTCACCGGCGTCTCGGCACGGCTGCGCGACCTCGCGCGGCGGCTGGGCCGGAGGTGGTTCCTCACCGTCGCCCTCTACGGCGTGCTCTTCGCGCTCGTCGGCTTCCTGCTCGACCTGCCGCTCTCCTGGTACTCGGACTACGTGCGGCCCCACGCCTACGGCCTTTCCGACCAGGCGGCGGCGAAGTGGTGGGGGGACGCCTTCAAGGGGCTCGCGATCGGAGCCCTCTTCAACGCGCTCTTCCTCTGGGTGCCCTATCTGCTGCTGAAGAAGAGCCCGCGGCGCTGGTGGATCTACACCGGGCTGCTCGCGGTGCCGTTCGTGATCCTGATGATGGTCGTCACCCCGATCTGGATCGACCCGCTGTTCAACGAGTTCGGGCCGATGAAGGACCGGGCGCTGGAGGCCGAGATCCTCTCGCTCGCCGATCGGGCGGGCATCGAGGGCGGCCGCGTCTACGAGGTCGCCAAGAGCGTCGACACGAACACCGTGAACGCCTACGTGACCGGCTTCCTGGACACCAAGCGGATCGTGCTCTGGGACACCCTGCTCGCCAAGCTCGAGCCGTCGCAGGTGCTCTTCGTGATGGGGCACGAGATGGGGCACTACGTGCTCGGCCACGTGCCGGTGATGCTGGCCGTGATCACGGTCCTGATCTTCTTCGGCCTCTGGGTCGTCCACCGCTCGGCGGCGGCGCTGATCGCGCGCTTCCGCCACCGCTTCGGCTTCGAGGAGCTCGGCGACGTCGCCTCGCTGCCGCTCATCGGCCTGCTCTTCGGCCTCGTCTTCTTCGTCCTCTCGCCGGGGTTCCTCGCCCTGAGCCGCCACCACGAGCGGCAGTCCGACCGCTTCGGGCTCGAGATCACCCGCGACAACGTGGCCTGCGCCACGAGCTTCGTGCGGCTGCAAGAGGAGAACCTCGGCAACCCGCGCCCGGGCTGGCTCTACAAGCTCTGGCGCTCGAGCCACCCGCCGCTCGGCGAGCGGATCGACTTCTGCAACGCCTACCGCCCCTGGGAGACCGGCGCGCCGCTCGCCTACGGGGAGAAGATCCGCCCGCCCGTCTGAGGGGTCAGGAGAAACGGGACGCGAGGGCGGCGCTCTTGAACCCCGCGAGCAGGAGGCGCGGGTAGGCGGTCTGGAGCAGCTCGTAGCGGTCGAGGGAGAAGTCGAGGAGCTCGGCGACGGTCTCGAAGCCGGCGGCCCGCACGGCGCGCCCGAGCGAGGCCCGGGTGAGCCAGAAGGAGCGCGGGTTCGACCAGGAGGCCCAGGGCATCGCGTCCCGCTCGGCGGCCGTCGTCCACTCGTCGAACCAGCGCCCCTCGAGCGCGAGGCCGTCCGCCTCGATCGGCGCGAGGGTCCTTTCGATGGGGCCGAGCTTCCGCAGGTCGGGGCGGAGGAGTGCCAGGTCGGCGTCGTCGTCCGGGGCGAAGTGGGTGTCCACGCAGAGGACGCCGCGGGTGAGGGCGCCGATCCCGGCCAGCCAGCGGGCCGGCTCGTCGAGGTGGTAGAGGATGCCGAGGGCCAGCACCAGGTCGAACTCGCCGTGGGTGCCGCGCGCCACCTCCTTGACGTCCCCCTGCCGGAACGAGAGGTGCGCGAGCCCCCAGGCGTCGCGCACCAGCTCGCACTTCGCGATGTTCTCGGCGCGAGCGTCGATGCCGACCACCTCGGCCCCGTCCCGCGCCAGCGCGAAGGCGTAGCCCCCCTCGAGGCAGCCCAGGTCGAGCACGCGCAGGCCGTCGAGGCGCGGGCCGTAGATTGCGAACGCCAGCCGCCGGATCGCCGCCAGCCCGCCGCTCGCGGCCAGGAACTCCGGCTGCCCGGGCAGCGTCCACCGCCCGCCCGGGAGCGGCAGGTTGTGGGCCGTCCAGCGCAGCGCCGCGAGACGGGCCCCGAGCTCCGGCGACAGGCCGCCGGCGGGGGCGCGGGGCGGTTCCGGTTCGCTCATCGCGGCGACTCTAGCGCGGAGAGACCTGCGGGGCCGCGGCGTCCGGGTGTCGTCTAGGATGCGGGCATGCGCACCCTCTTCTTCGTGTCCTGCCGCTCGCGCTCCGCCCTCGCCCTCGCGGGGCTCGCTCTCCTCGCCGGGCCCGCCGCCGCCGCCCCGCCGGTCTCCGTGGTCGAGGCCACCGTCCTCGAGCTGCGCCGCGCGCTCGACTCCGGGGCGACGACTTCGGTCGAAATCGTGCGCGAGTCGCTGCTGCGCATCGCGCTCTACGAGGACCGCCTCAACGCGGTGATCGCGGTCAATCCCGAGGCCCTCGAGGAGGCGGCGGCGCGCGACCGGGAGCGGGCCGAGCTCGCGGCCGCGGGGCGGCCGGTGCCGCTCCTGCACGGCCTTCCGGTGGCGCTCAAGGACAACATCCACACCCTGGACCTCCCGACCACCGGCGGGGCGCTCGCCTTCGCCGGCCTCGTGCCGCCGTACGAGGCGACGCTGGTCGCGAACCTGCGCGCCGCCGGGGCGATCGTGCTCGCCAAGACCCAGATGACCGAGCTCGCCAACTGGATCGCCGCCGGCATGCCGACGAACTACTGCGCGCTCACCGGCTACGGCTTCAACCCGTACGACCCGCGCCGCGACCCGCGGGAGGCGACCGCCGACGGCCGCCCCGCCCTCTGGACCGGCGGCTCGAGCTCGGGGGTGGGCACCGCGGTGAGCTTCTGGGTGGCGAGCGTGGGCACCGAGACCTCGGGCTCGATCCTCTCGCCGGCTGGCCAGAACCTGCTCGCGGCGGTGAAGCCCACGGTGGGGCGGGTGAGCCGGTACGGCATCATCCCGCTCACCGCCGACCAGGACACCGCCGGGCCGATGGCCCGCACCGTCACCGACGCGGCGATCCTGCTGGGCGCGCTCGAGGGCGCGGCCCCCGATCCGCACGACGCCGAGACCGGGCGCTGCCCGCGACCGGAAGGGGGCGACTACACGCGCTTCCTCGATGCCGGCGCCCTGAAGGGCGCTCGCATCGGCATCCCGCGAGCGTACTTCTACGACGAGGTGACGCCGCCGGGGGAGAAGGAGGCGATCGGCGGCCTCGACGAGGGCGAGGCGGCCTTGATGAAGGAGGCGATCGAGGTGCTGCGCGCGCTCGGCGCCGAGGTGGTCGACCCGGCCGACATCCCGAGCGTGGTGGCGGCCGACCGCGACGCCAACGCCCTGCTCTGGAGCGTCTGCCGCGGCCCCGGCCAGGGGAAGGGGCGCGACGCGGACTGCTCGATCGTCTTCAAGTACGGGATGAAGCGGGACTTCGACGCCTGGCTCGCCTCCCTCGGCGAGCGCGCGCCGGTGCCGACGCTGACCGCGCTGCGGCAGTGGAACGTCGCCCACCAGAAGATGGGGGCGCTGCGCTACGGCCAGGCACAACTCGACATCTCCGACGAGATGGACGTCGCCCTCGACCGCGCGCGCTACGAGATGGACCGTGCGAAGGACCTGCGCCTGTCGCGCGACGAGGGGATCGACGCCGCGCTCGCGGCGCACCGCCTCGACGCGCTCCTCTTCCCCGACGGCACCGGCGCGGCGATCGCCGCCAAGGCCGGCTATCCGACGGTCATGGTGCCGATGGGCTTCGTGCCGAACGCGCCGGCGCCGCCGTTCCCCCCGGGCTTCGACGCCAGGCCCTCGCCGTTCGGGGTGAGCTTCACCGGCCCCGCCTGCAGCGAGCCGCGCCTCCTGGCGCTCGCCTACGCCTTCGAGCAGGCCACCCGCGAGCGCGTGCCCCCGCCCGGGTTCCCGTGAGCTTCAAGAGGTGCCCCGACAGGTGCCAGCCACTTTGCAACTCCATTGAAAGAAATGGTCTGCAAAGTGGCTGGCACCTCCGGGAGGCAGCTCAGGCCGGCTTGTCGTCGCGGCCGCGGACGGCGTCGGCAGCGTCCTTCGCCCCCTCGGCCACGGCGTCCTTGACCTTGCCGGCGGTCTCGCCGACGGCGCCGGCGATCCCCTTGGCCTTCTCCTTGGCCGCCGCGTAGCCCTCGGCGGCGTCCTCCTTGAGGTCGGCCGCCTTGGCCGCCGCGGCGTCCTTGAGCGCCTGGGCCTTCTCCGCCGCCTCCTTGGCCGTCTCGGTCACCTTCTCGCCGACACCCTCGGCCGTCTCCTTGACCCCTTCCCAGACCTTGCCGAGACCTTCCTTGACGCTCATTGTCGTCTCCTTTCCGCTGCGTTCGCGCCGGGCCGCGCCCGGCTTCGGGTTTCGACCTGCTCGCAGTCTAATCCCCCGGCCCGCCCTCGCGGGGCGGTGCGGTGCGGGCCGGGCGCCGGGAGGTCAGAGCCGCAGCCGCGCCCCGGCGAGCAGGTAGTGGAAGGTGGCGAAGGTGCGGACCTCTTCGTTGTCGGCGCCGCCGTCGAGGAGGCGGTAGCCGACGTAGGGGCGGAGGCGATCGGTTCCGGGCAGCTCGAGCCGCAGCGAGAGGTCGATCGCGCGCCCCTGGGAGGCGCCGGCGGCGTCGAGCTCGGCGTCGAAGGCGAGGGGGCCGCCCGCGTCGTAGCGGGCGCCGCCGTAGAGCAGGGGGACGAAGCCGAGATCGTCGCGGCTGGCCGAGCGGCCGGCGCCGGTCAGCCGGATGTCGGCCGATCGGATCTTCCCGGTGGCGCCGGCGCGGAAGCTCCAGGGCCCGTCCGTGGGGAAGCGGTAGAAGAACGAGAAGCGGTAGGAGTCGAACCGGAACTCCTGGGTGAGCGGCAGCCCGGCCGGGAAGAGCGTGCCGTCGAAGTCGACTTCCCGGTCCGGGACGAAGCCGGTCTCGGTGGCGAGCGGCGCGGCCAGAAGGCGGAACGACCAGCGCTCGCCGAGATCGCGGACGAGGGTCACCCGGGCCGCGGGGACCGCGCCCGTGCTCCCGAGGTCGAGCCGCGTGCCGCCCTCGCCGGGCACCGCGAAGTCGTTGCGCGTCTGCCAGGCCGGGCCGAGCTCCACGTCGAGCCGCCAGGGGCTCTCGGCGAGGGCGGGAGTGGCGAGGGCGAGGGCGAGGAAGGGGAAGAGCAGCCCGGTGGCGACCGGGCGGAGCGCGGCGAAGCGGGTGGCGAGCGGCATGGACACCTCCTGTGGGCCCGTGCCGGTGGGCCCGTCCTTCCCTGCTACGGGCGGGAGGTCGGGGCGGATGCCGCGGCCGCTCCGGAAGCCCGGCCGGTGGGGGTCGTTCCCGCTGCTAGACTCGCCCCCGCCCATGCCCAAGCGCACCGACCTGCGGTCGATCCTGGTTCTCGGCTCGGGGCCGATCGTGATCGGGCAGGCGTGCGAGTTCGACTATTCGGGGACCCAGGCCTGCCGGGTGCTGCGGCGGGAGGGGTACCGGGTGATCCTGGTCAACTCGAACCCGGCCACGATCATGACCGACCCGGAGTTCGCCGACGCCACCTACGTCGAGCCGCTGGTACCGGAGGTGGTCGAGAAGATCGTCGAGCGGGAGCGCCCCGACGCCATCCTGCCGACGGTGGGCGGGCAGACGGGGATCAACCTCGCGCTGGCGCTCCACGAGCGGGGCGCGCTCGACCGCTTCGGCATCGAGCTGCTCGGCGCCGGGGTGGAGGCGCTGCGGGTGGGAGAGGACCGCGAGCTCTTCAAGCGGGCGATGGAGGAGATCGGGCTGCGGGTGCTCCAGAGCGGCTACGCCGCGAGCCTCGTGGAGGCGCGCGAGATCGCCGGCGAGCTCGGCTTCCCGATCATCGTGCGCCCGAGCTTCACCCTCGGCGGCGAGGGGGGCGGGGTGGCGTACAACCGCGACGAGCTCGAGGAGATCGCCGCCGCGGCGCTCGCCGCCAGCCCGGCCGGCCGCGTGCTGCTCGAGGAGTCGGTGCTCGGCTGGAAGGAGTTCGAGCTCGAGGTGATGCGCGACCTCGCGGACAACGCGATCGTCGTCTGCTCGGTCGAGAACGTCGACGCCATGGGCGTCCACACCGGCGACTCGATCACCTGCGCCCCGCAGCAGACCCTCTCCGACCCCGAGTACCAGGCGATGCGCGACGACGCCTTCGCGGTGATCCGCCGCGTCGGGGTGGCCACCGGCGGCTCGAACATCCAGTTCGCGGTCGACCCGAAAACGGGCGAGCGGGTGGTGATCGAGATGAACCCGCGCGTGTCGCGCAGCTCGGCGCTGGCCTCCAAGGCGACCGGCTTCCCGATCGCCAAGATCGCCGCCCAGCTCGCGGTCGGCTACACCCTCGACGAGATCCCCAACGAGATCACCGGCAAGACCTGCGCCGCCTTCGAGCCGACCCTCGACTACACGGTGGTCAAGATCCCGCGCTGGGCGTTCGAGAAGTTCCCCGAGACCGGCACCACGCTCGGCACCGCGATGAAATCGGTGGGTGAGGTGATGGCGATCGGGTCGAGCTTCCGCGAGGCGCTGCGCAAGGGGCTGGCGGCGCTGGAGCTCGACGGCACGCTGGCGGCGCGCGAAGCGCGGATGTCCGACCCGGTGCGACTGCGCCGGCGTCTCGCCACCCCGAGCTGGGAGCGGCTCTTCGCGGTCATCGCGGCGCTGCGCCAGGGCTGGACGGTGGCCGAGGTGGCGCGGGCGACGGCGATCGATCCCTGGTTCCTGCGCGAGATCCGCGACGTGGTGGCGCTCGAGGAGGAGGTCAAGTGCTGGGACCTGCGCACGCTCCCCGACGGGCTGCTCGGCGATGCCAAGGCGGCGGGCCTCGGCGACGCGCGGCTCGGCCTGCTGCTGGGCTGCGGGCGCGACGCGGTGGCGATCGAGCGCCGCCGGCGCGGCATCCACCGCGTCTACAAGCGGGTCGACACCTGCGCGGCGGAGTTCCCGGCCACCACCCCCTACCTCTACTCGACCTGGGGGGAGGAGGACGAGATCGAGCCCACCGACCGGCGGAAGGTGATGATCCTCGGCTCGGGGCCGAACCGGATCGGCCAGGGGATCGAGTTCGACTACTGCTGCGTGCACGCGGCCTACTCGCTCCGGCGCCTCGGCTTCGAGACGATCCTGGTCAACTGCAACCCGGAGACCGTCTCCACCGACTACGACACCGCCGACCGCCTCTACTTCGAGCCGCTCACCCACGAGCACGTGATGGCGATCTTCCGCCGCGAGCGGCCGGAGGGGGTGATCGTGCAGCTCGGCGGCCAGACGCCGCTGAAGCTCGCCAAGGGGCTGGCGGCGGCGGGGGTGCCGATCTGGGGCACCTCGTGGGACGCCATCGATCTCGCCGAGGACCGGCGCCGCTTCGGCCGGCTGCTCGCCGAGGAGGGGATCCACCAGCCCGAGCACGGCACCGCCACCTCGCGCGAGGAGGTGCTGGTGGTGGCGCGGGAGATCGGCTTCCCGGTGCTGGTGCGGCCGAGCTACGTGCTGGGCGGGCGCGCGATGGCGATCTGCTACGACGAGGCGACGCTGCTGCGCTACGTCGACCAGGCGGCCGAGGTGGCGGGCGAGCACCCGGTGCTCCTCGACCGCTTCCTCGACGACGCCTTCGAGTTCGACCTCGACCTGGTGGCCGACGGCGAGCGGGCGGTGGTCTGCGGGATCCTGCAGCACATCGAGGAGGCGGGGATCCACTCCGGCGACTCGGCGGCGGTGCTGCCGCCGTACCGGGCCTCCGCCGCGCTCCAGGAGGAGATGCGCGACGTCGCGCGGCGCCTGGCGCTGCGCCTCGGCGTGCGCGGGCTGATGAACGTGCAGTTCGCCTGGCAGGAGGGAGGACCGCTCCACGTGCTGGAGGTCAACCCGCGCGCCTCGCGCACCGTGCCGTTCATCGCCAAGGCGGTCGGACGCCCGCTCGTCGACGTCGCCTGCCAGGTGATGGCCGGCCGCACCCTCGCCGAGATCGGCTTCACGGAGGAGCCGCCGGTGCCGGCCCGCTTCGTCAAAGCCCCCGTCTTCCCCTTCCGCCGCTTCCCCGGTGTCGATCCGGTGCTGGGGCCGGAGATGAAGTCGACCGGCGAGGTGATGGGGATCGCCCCGGACTTCGGCACCGCCTTCGCGAAGGCCTGGATCGGGGCCGGGAACCGCCTGCCGCTCGGGGGCCGCGCCTTCGTCTCGGTGCACGACCGGGACAAGCCGGGGCTGCTGCCGGTCGCCAGGCGGCTCGCCGGGCTCGGCTTGGCGCTGGTCGCGACCGGCGGCACCGCCGACTTCCTGGCCGGGGCGGGGCTGCCGGTCGAGCGCGTGCGCAAGGTGCACGAGGGGCGCCCGCACATCGTCGACGAGCTGATCAACGGCGGCATCCAGCTGGTGGTGAACACCCCGCTGGGTCCCGAGTCGCACGCCGACGACGCGCGGATCCGGCAGACCGCGCTCAAGCACGAGGTGCCGTGCATCACCACGCTCTCCGGGGCGATGGCCGCCGCCGAGGCGATCGCCGCGCTGCAGGCCGGCCGGCTCGAGGTCGTGCCGCTGCAGCAGCTGGGGAGCGGAGGCTGAGTCCGGTGGGCTCCGCGCGCGCGCCGTCGCCCCGGCCGGGGGCGGGAGTCTTCGTCGCCAACCGGTCGATCCAGCTCCTGGTCGATCCCGAGGACGGCTCGATCGTCGACGCCAGCGACGCGGCGTGTGACTTCTTCGGCTGCGGCCTCCCCGAGCTCGTCGGCCGCC
>JAHDVN010000601.1 GCA_023384635.1 Thermoanaerobaculia bacterium | reverse complement strand
CTAGATCATTGTGATCTGTCGGCGAAATAGAATGCTCCAACTCGATTTCGTATCTACTTTTAGAAGATTCTCCTGTTCGATAATAAATTTCACTCAAAATAACGTGCGCCATCGCAAAATTTGGGTTTAAATCAATAATTCTCCTACACAAAGAGACGGCTTCTGTATAGTTGTTCATCATCGCGTGGCATTTTGCTGCGCCTAATAACGCCTCAAGATTTTTAGGATCAGCGATTATTTCCTGTTGGTAAAAATTTAGAGCTTTGGAAAATTCATGCTTTAGAAAGGCATCACGAGCTTTATTCAAATTTGAATCCATGTATTGTTCTCCTATCTGGCAAGCGCTGGAATTGACACGCCACCAACTGCAAAAACGGACGGCAAAGATACAATACCGCCTAACACAATTGCCACGGGTACCAAGATTGGCAATGTATTATCCGGACGGAAAGAATACTGCATAGTTATACTAGTCGTTATAGCCACGGAATCAGTTTGAACGCCAATCCGACTTGTTAGCGACGCATTCCAAGGGTTAAATTCTAATCCTGTTACTCCGCTTAAAATTTCTCCTTGTGCAGTTTTAGTATATCCAAAATTACCAAGTGACGTAAAGGTAGCGCTTGTATTGTTCCCCAAATCTATATTTTGCCTAAAGACGGGTTTTCCATTTTGATCATAAGTAAAAGACGTGGAGCTTCCGTCAATGGCTGTTATGGCTACCTGCCCTTGGATATTTATTCCGCCCAAAAAAAGATAATAGGGGTCTGAATAAATCGGAAAACTAATATTCATAGGTAGGTTAGCGCCCACGCTATCGCTATTACTTTCATCACCACTATATGTGCAAATGCCTTCAGTGCTATAGTTTGAGGCTTGGGGATCCTCGCAGTAAGTTTTGTCAGGTGGATCGTCCGGACAAGGTTCATTACCTCCAACTCCACAATCCACGCCATGCCCCGTCGGATCCGTATAGCGGACGGGATTATTATTGACAAACGCGTACCGATCCCAGGCCTGCGTCCCTTGCGTGGAGGTGGGGACGATCGTGTCGGGCTAGAGGAAGCGTCCCAGCGAGCCGTCGTACCAACGAGACTGGAAGAAGTAAATGCCGAGGCTGGCTTCCTCGCGCTGTCCCGTAAATTTGTAGTCCGTGTTGAGATTGCCGTCAGTATACCGCGTTTCGCCAAAGGCTTTGTAGAGCGCGGAGGCGGTCTTTGCGCCGTTCGCGTTCGTGGTGACGGATGAACTGCCGAGATGGTCAGAGAGGAGGAAGTTTAGCGTGCCATCTTTCCGCACCGCGATTCTTGTCGAACCAGCAAAGT
>JAHDVN010000600.1 GCA_023384635.1 Thermoanaerobaculia bacterium | reverse complement strand
ACTTGCAACGGCAATTTCCATCCCTCGATTACTACGATGCAGACATTCCCATCACCCTGCGTTTTATTGCACAGACGAATACCCACCTGCTTGGTCGTTGCCGCGTCATGCTGGAAGGGGAATGGGTACAGACCATTGAGCCTTTATCCTCACCCTGGGAGATCGATCCGAAACCGATTCCCCTGCGCATTCTGACGCTTGCCCCGGAATGCAATCCTGCTGTTCGGAAACCCAAACACCTACAGGTGAAATACAACCAACGGGAATACAGCCTCTCCCTGGAATCTCCAAGACCATTCCTGATCAGCTTGAAAGCCGACCTGCAGCGCATCGACCCCGACCTGATCCTGACGGATTACGGCGATACCTGGTTGTTTCCGCTGTTAAGTCAATGGGAGAAGGAAACCGGGATCGAATTGAACCTAAATTGGGATCGGGAGCGAGATGTACTGACTCGCAAAGCCAACAGTTACTTTGCCTATGGACAGGTAACCTATCGTGGGGCACAGGCGCATCTATTCGGGCGCTGGCACATCGACCGCAAGAATGCCATGTCTTTCGGCGAGTATGGACTGGAAGGTGCGATGGAACAGGCGCGCGTCACAGGCATTGGTGTGCAGGAGATGGCGCGTAAATCTCCCGGCGCGGGGATCACCGCCATGCAGATGCTGACTGCCTTGCGCAACAACATCATGGTTCCGGTACAAAAGCAACAAGTCGAGGGCAGGAAGACTCTGGCGGAATTGATCCGTGCCGATCATGGCGGTTTGATCTACCAACCCATCATCGGACTCCACGGTAATGTGGCGCAGATCGATTTCTCCTCCATGTATCCTGCAATCATGGTCAAACATAATATATCGCCGGAGACAGTGGGGCGAACAGTTGAAAGTGTATCAATATCTGTTGGGCAGGATGATGTGCCGGAAGGATTGATTCCCAAGACCCTGCGTCCTCTATTGGAAAAGCGCATGAGGCTCAAAAACATCCTATCTGATCTCGATCCACGGGATTGCAGGGTTGAAATCCTCAAGGCGCGAGCCTCGGCGCTCAAATGGCTGTTGGTGGTGTGCTTTGGATATTTGGGATACAAGAATGCCCGCTTTGGAAAGATCGAGTCGCATGAGGCTGTGACTGCCATGAGCCGTGAATTGATGCTGCAAGCGAAGGAGGTTGCAGAAGACATGGGCTTTACGGTTTTGCACATGTATGTTGATTGTCTGTTTGTTCAACAGGAAGGCTTTCGCAAATCATCCGACTTCACGCAACTCATGAATGCCATCGAAGAGAAGACAGGCATCCCGATTGCATTGGAGGGAGTCTTC
>JAHDVN010000599.1 GCA_023384635.1 Thermoanaerobaculia bacterium | reverse complement strand
GGTCAGGCCGCATAGAGCAGGCGCCGACCGCTGAGGATGCCGTGGCGGCGGTACGGGTTGCGGCTCCGCTCGACGGCGCCCCACTCGACCACGTCGACCGGCCGGCCGAGCAGCGCCGCGAGCTCCTCCTCGAGCTCCACCAGGTGAGCGGCCCAGGGCTGCGCGGCCTCGGGCTCGAACTCGACGAGGAAGTCCACGTCGCTCTCCGGCCCGAACTCCCGGCCGAGCACCGACCCGAACAGCGCGAGCCGCCTCACCCCCCGTCGCCGGCAGATCTCCTCGATCGCTGCCAGGGGCAGGGCCACCGCCGTCTCGACCTCGTGGATCATGGTGGTTCTATCCTACCGCCCTTGGCCGAAGGCACCTCCTGCCTCCAGCCCCCCGGCTCACGCGAGGCTCTCCAGGTACGGCCGGATCACCCCCGCCGCGCGGCAGCGGCGGGCGAGCGCGAGCAGCTCCGCCGGCGTGAAGGCGCGCCGGGCGAGCCCCGCGCGGAGCGCCTCCAGGGCGATCTCGAGACCGAGCCGGCGGCGGAACCGGAAGGCGTCGATCACCGACCTCGCGGCGCCGTAGACGCGCACCGGCACGCCGTCGAGGACGCGCCGCTCGACCTCCAGCTCGAAGAGCTCGCCCGAGAACCGGTAGACCCGCAGCGGCGGCCACGCGAGCGCCGGCGCCTTCGTCCCGGCCGGCAGCGCGATGCTCACCTTTCTCGGGATCTCGCCGGTGAGGCCGTGCAGGTGCAGGGCCGAGACCAGGCAGACGACCGCCCGCGGCACGCGCAGCGCCACCGTGACGAGGTCGGGATACGCGAGCGCCGGGCGCCCCGCGAGCCGGTAGACCCCCCGGCTCACCCGCTCGAGAGCGCCGTCGTCGCGCAGGCGGTAGAGATCCCGCGGATGAACCCCCCGCGCCAGCGCCTCGGAGGTGCGGAACGCCCCGCCCCGAGCCCGCGACAGGGCGCGGAGGGCCGCCTCCACTTCTCTCCGACGAGCATCGGTAGCCATCGGATTGGACAATAACAACATTACTTAGGTTTATCTAGTGTGCTTTTTATCCGATCCCGGAACCACCCTGCTCGCCCCCTTTTCGGTGGGGCCACGCAACCAGGGGACGCGATCGCGACCTTGGATCTGGCGCGAGAGGAAGACCAACCGCCCCTGCGGGTGCCGAACCGGGACGCCCGCGAGACCCGCCGCCTCCCGCCCCCCCCCCCCCCCCTCAAACCCCCCCCCAGGGTTGGGTGCGGGGGGGGGGGGGGGAACGCCAACCACAGCCGCACCCCCGCCCCCGGGCCGGGCCCCCCCGGCCCCGGCGGGGGGGCCG
>JAHDVN010000598.1 GCA_023384635.1 Thermoanaerobaculia bacterium | reverse complement strand
GATGGTGCCGAACGCGAACTGGTCCGAGCGGTGGTCGACACCGAGGCCGCGGGCCTGCTCCGGGGACATGTAGCCCACCGTGCCCACCACCGACCCCGAGCGCGTGGCGATCTCCGCCTCCGCCGTGGTGTGCTCCGCCTCGAGCGGCCGCGAGACGAGCTTGGCGAGCCCGAAGTCCAGGATCTTCACCCCCCCGCGCCGGGTGACCATGATGTTCTCGGGCTTGAGGTCCCGGTGCACGATCCCGGCCTCGTGCGCCGCGGCCAAGCCCTCGGCGAGCTCGGCCGCGAGGGCGACGACGCGCCCGACCGGGCGTTCCTCCTCCGAGAGAACGGACCGCAGGCTCTCTCCGTCCACGAGCTCCATGGCGAGGAATGGGAAGCCCTCGTGCTCGCCGATCTCGTAGATCGTGACGATGTTCGGGTGGTTCAACGCCGAGGCCGCGCGGGCCTCCCGCTCGAAGCGCGCGAGGTGCTCCGGGCTCTGCGCGAGCCGTTCGGCGACCAGCTTGATCGCTACCTCCCGCCCGAGGCGCGGGTCGCGGGCCCGCAGGAGGCGGCCCATGCCACCGGCGCCGAGCTCGCTCAGCACCTGGAAGCGCCCGATGCGTTCGCCGGGGATCAAGCGGGCACGGGTTTCGCGACGGAGAGGGACCGCGGCACGGGGCTAGCCGGCCACGTCCTCGCCCCCGTCCACCTGGAGGACGTTGCCGGTGAGCCACTGGGTGCCGGGGGCGGCGAGGGCGACGAGGCAGCGCGCGACGTCCTCCGGGGTGGTCAGGCGGCCGCTCGGGTTGCGCGCAATCGCGCTCTCGATGATCTCGGCGTTGCCCGGGATCTTGCGCAGCGCCGGCGTGTCGGTGACGCCCGCCTTGATCGCGTTGGCGGTGATCCCGTGCGGAGCGAGCTCCACCGCGAGCTGGCGGACGTACGACTCGAGCGCGCACTTGGCGGCCGAGACCGCACCGTAAGCCTTCCAGACGATGCGGTCGCCGGCCGAGGTCATGGCGTAGATGCGCCCGCCGCGGCCCATGAGCCCGGCGCGCACCAGGTCCTGCGCCCAGTAGACGAGCGAGTTGGCCATCACGTCCAGCGTCATTTCGAGCTGCCGCTGGTTGAGCGCGTCCTTCTCGTCGTCGGCGACGAGCGGCTTGAGCGTGCCGAAGGCGAGCGAGTGGAGGAGCACGGCGAGCGAGCCGGCCGGGATCTCGAGCCGGATCTGGTCGACGATCTCGGCCCGCTTCTCCGCGTCGGCGGCGTTGGCGGTGAAAAAGCGGGCGCGGCGGCCGTGCGCCTCGAGCGCGGCGACGATCTCGGCCACGTGGGCGA
>JAHDVN010000132.1 GCA_023384635.1 Thermoanaerobaculia bacterium | reverse complement strand
TGTCGCGCTCCGGGTTCTCGGCCTCCAGGAAGAGCATCTGGGCGATCACCAGGCTCGCGATCTCGTCCTCGATCGGCCGCCCGAGGAAAATGATGTTGTCCTTGAGCAGGCGCGAGTAGATGTCGTACGCCCGCTCGCCGCGGCTCGACTGTTCGACCACCATCGGGATCAGCATCGTCGTCCCTCCGTTGCCCGCCGCGGCCCGGCCTCAGGCCGCGGGCCCCTCGCCCAGCAGCGCGGTCAGCGCCTTCTCGCGCAGCAGCTGGGCGCGGAAGTCCTGCAGCTGGCCGCTCCGGTCCAGGCTCTGGCGCACCGCCATCGCGGAATGCCCCTGGCTGCGCCCGAGGGCGCCGAGAGCCTCCTCGAACTCCTCCTCCGCCACCTCCAGCCCCTTGGCCTCGACCACCGCGTCGAGCAGCAGCCGGGCGTGCACCCGGCGCTCCGCCTGCGGCTTGAGCTGGCCACCGATCCCCTGCCAGTCGATCTCCGAGCGCTGCAGATCGATGCCGCGCATCGCCAGGCTCTCGGCGTACTCCCGCATCAGCCCCTCGGTCTCCTCGCGCACGACACCCTCCGGCAGCGGCAGGGGGTGGCGCTCGATGAGCTGGCCGAGCAGCGCCTGCTCGCGCTGGCGCCGGCGTTCCCGCTCCCGCGCCGCCCGCAGCCGCTCGCGCACCGACCCGCGCAGCTCCTCGAGGCTCTCGAACTTGCCGACCTTGGCGGCGAAGCCGTCGTCGAGCTCGGGCAGGACCGGCGAGCGCAGCTCCAGGGGAGTGACACGGAAGCGGCGCGTCCGCGCCTCCTCCCCCTCCCCCTCTCTACGTTCGAACTCCCGCACTTGGCCCACCTCGGCCCCCGCGAGGGCCACGGTGAGCTCCTCCCAGACGCGCGCAGCGCCGATCTCGACCTCGGTCTCCTGCGCCTCCCCCTCCCCCGCCTCGGAGAGCTCGACGACCTGCAGGCGCGCCCGGTCGCCGAGCGAAGCCGGCTTCTCGGAGGGAACCCAGTCGGCGGCCTGCCGGCGCAGCTCGGCGAGCGCTGCCTCCACCTCCTCGGCGGGCGGCTCGACGGCCGGGTCCGGCAGGTCGAAGTCGACGATGTTGCGCAGCTCGACGGGCGGCCGGGTCTCGACGGTGGCGGTGAAGCGCAGCGGAGCACCCGCCTTGTACTCCACCCCCGCCACCTCGGGCGCCCCCATCGGCAGCAGCTGGCGCTCCGCCTCGGCGAGCTTCCAGTAGCGCGGCACGAGCCGCTCGACCACCCGCCGCTCGACCTCCTCGGGGACCTGCTTCTCGACCAGCGCCGGCGGCACCTTGCCGCGCCGGAAGCCGGGGATCCTCACCTCGCGCGCCAGGTCGCGGACCGCGCGCGCCGCCTCGGCCTCCACGGCCGCGGCGGGAACCTCGACCTCGAGCCGCGCGCGGCAGGGGCCGGTCTCTTCCATCGATAGCACGACGCTCATCGTCGGTTCTCTTCCTCTCTGTCGGGCTCTCCCGGATCGGGCCTGCGCGCCGGGTGGGAAGGTGGTGCGAAAGGGGGGACTCGAACCCCCAACCCGATCACTCGGGACTAGATCCTAAGTCTAGCGCGTCTGCCAGTTCCGCCACTTTCGCGCTGCTCGGCCTCGCTGCTGCAGGACCGGGATCGGAAACGGAAACGGAGGGGATGGTGAGCCGCGTAGGAATCGAACCTACAACCCGCAGATTAAGAGTCTGCTGCTCTACCAATTGAGCTAGCGGCCCACTCGTCGCGACTATAACCAGCGAGACGCCCGGGGCGCAACCCCCGCCGCCTCAGAGGAGGCTCTTGATCTCCGCGCGGCCGACCTCGGAGACCGCCGAGATGATCAGGGCGGCAGTCCCGCGCGCGAAGGCGGGCATCTCGATCGCGACCTCGAGCCGGCCCTCCTCGTCGGTCTCCCCGGCGTTCACGACCCGGGGCTCGGCCACCGTGGAGAGGATCTTGACCTGCACCTGCGCTCCGGCCACCGGCTGTCCGCTCCGGCTCGTGGTCGCCCGCACCGCCACCTGGCTCCGCGCGCCGGGGGCGATCTCGGCCTCGCCCTCGAGGGAGAGCACCAGCTGATCCGTCTCGGCCTCGTTGGAGAGGTACTCGAGGATCACCTGGTCGAGCGTCGGGCCACCGGCTGGCTCCGGCGCCAGGACCGAGGGGGCCGCACCGGAACGCAAACCCGGCTGCGGGCCCAGCCGCTCGACCAGTCTCTCGTCGAACCGGCCGGAGCGGATGGCGGCGATGATCGTCCGGTGCTGGTGGTCCATCATCGAGGCCACCGCCTGCTCCCCTTTCCCCTCGGCCACGAGAGCGGCGTAGCTCGAACGCTTGGCCGCGAGAACCTGCCCGCCGACGTAGATCACGCTCTCGATGAACGGATTGGCCATCCCCTTGTCCTCGGTCTGGACGTGGAGGACGAGGTCGCCGTGCCGAATGTCGGTGTTGTAGCCCGTGATCATGACGGCGTTTTTTGGGGGGCCAGGGGGCTCTCGGCAATCGACTGATTCTAAGAACCCAGTCCGGGGGGGTCAAGGCGCTTCGGCCCGCCAGGTTGGCGGGCTGCCGGCGGCGTGCCAGAATCGGCCCCCGAATCCCGTGGCCCGTGGCCGGGCCGTAACCGAGACCCGCTCTTCGCAGGAAGGGAGCCCCCGATGGCGCCACACTCCGCCGACCCGTCCCCGCAGCGTCCCCTGGTCCGCTACGAGACCCGCGAGGGAGTTGCCTACCTCACCCTCGACGACCCGCCGGCCAACACTTACACCTACGAGATGATGCTGCAGCTCGACGCGGCGATCCTGCGGGCGCGGATGGACAACGAGGTCCACGTCCTCGTGCTCTCCGGGCTCGGGGAGAAGTTCTTCTGCGCCGGCGCCAACATCGCGATGCTCCAGCAGGCCGAGCCGCGCTTCAAGTACTACTTCTGCCTCCACGCCAACGAGACCCTGAACCGCCTCGAGCAGACGCCGAAGCTGGTGATCGCGGCCCTCAACGGCCACACGGTGGGCGGCGGGCTCGAGATCGCGCTCGCTGCCGACCTGCGCATCGCGCGGCAGAATGCCGGCAAGCTCGGGCTGCCCGAGGTCAACCTCGGGGTCCTCCCCGGCACCGGCGGCACCCAGCGGCTCTCGCGCGCCGTGGGCAAGAGCCGCGCCATCGAGTTGATGGTCACCGGCGAGCTCTTCTCCTTCGAGGCCGGCAAGGAGCTCGGGCTGGTCAACGAGATCATCGCCGGCGACGACTTCGCGGCGCAGGTCCACGCCTACGCCCGGCAGTTCTGCCCTCCGAACCGGGCTGCCAAGGCGGTGGGTCGCATCAAGCGCTCGGTGCAGTCGGGCTGGGAGGTGCCGTTCGAGAGCGGCTTGGCGATCGAGCGCGAGCTGCAGCAGCAGCTGTTCGAGAGTCAGGACGCCAAGGAGGGGATCGACGCCTACGTCTCCCGGCGCCAGCCCTCCTTCTCCGGGCGCTGACGGGAGCCCGGTGGCCCCGCGCCTCGCCCTCGTCGCGCCGGTGCGCACGCCGATCGGCCGCTTCGGCGGCGCCCTCGCTCCGCTCGGGGCCGCCGACCTCGGCACCGCTGTGGCGGCGGCCTGTCTCGCCCGCGCCGGCCTCTCGCCGGAGCGGGTCGACGAAGTGATCTTCGGCCACGCCCGCCAGGCCGGCGGCGGCCCGAACGCCGCCCGGCAGATCGCGTTCCGGGCCGGAGTTCCGGTCGACCGCCCCGCCCAGACGATCAACCAGGCGTGCGGCTCCGGACTGCAGGCGGTGCTCGCGGCGGCGCGCGCGATCCGGCTCGGCGAGGCGCGAGTGGTCCTCGCCGGGGGGACCGAGAGCATGTCGAACACCCCCTACCTGCTCCCGCGCGCCCGCTGGGGGGAGCGGCTCGGCCACGGCGAGGGGGTGGATGCGATGTACCGGGACGGCTTCGCCGACCCGCTCTCCGGCCTCGGGATGGGCGAGACCGCCGAGGAGCTCGCCACCGAGAAGGGGATCTCCCGCGCCGAGGCCGACCGCTACGCCGCGCGGAGCCAGCAGCGCTGCGAGACGGCGCGGCGGCGCGGCCGGTTCGCGCGCGAGATCGCCCCGGTCCGCGTCCCGGCGAGGACGGGGGCGGTCGAGGTCGCGACCGACGAACACCCGAGAGACGGCGTCACGGAGGGCGCGCTCGCCGCGCTCCCCCCGGTCTTCCGCCCGGAGGGCGGCGTGACCGCCGGCAACGCCTCCGGCATCACCGCCGCCGCCGCGGCGGTGCTCGTGGCCTCCGAACGCGAGGTCGCGGACCTGGGGCTGCGGCCCTCGGGGTGGCTCCTCGACTGGGAGGTGGTCGGCGTCGAGCCCCGCCTCATGGGGCTCGGGCCGGTGCCTGCCACCCGGCGGCTCCTCGCCCGCCACGGGCTCGCGCCGGGCGACCTCGATCAGGTCGAGCTCAACGAGGCCTTCGCGTGCCAGGTGCTGGCCTGCCTCCGGGAGCTCCAGGTCGACACCGATCGGCTCAACCCCGACGGCGGTGCGATCGCCCTCGGCCACCCGATCGGCGCCTCCGGAGCACGGATCCTGGTCACGCTCCTGCACGGGCTCGCCGCGCGGGGAGGGCGCCTCGGCCTCGCCACGCTCTGCGTGTCGGGCGGGATGGGGATCGCGGCCCTGGTGGAGAGCGCCGAGCGGGCCGCGGAGGCCGCGGCGTGATGGGCCAGATCCTGATCGCCCACTTCCGAGAGGAGAAGCTCGGCCCCTACCGCGAGGCGCTCCTGGCCGCCGGGGCACGGGCCCGGGAGCTCGAGCCGGTCTCGCCGCGGAGCGCCGCCGCCGCCCGCCCCGCCGAGCTGGTGGCCACGGCCGCCGGGCTCCTCTTCACCGGGGGACCCGACCTGCAGCCGGCCCTCTACCGGGAGGCGCGCCTCCCGGAGGCGCGGGTCAGCGACCCGCAGCCGGGGCGCGACCAGCTCGAGTGGGACCTGCTCGCGGCCGCCGCCGCCCTCCACCGCCCGGTCCTCGGGATCTGCCGCGGGGCACAGCTGCTCAACGTCTTCCTCGGCGGCAGCCTCTGGCAGGACATCCCGCTGCAGCTGCCGCGCGCGGGCCGGCACGCTCACCCTGCCGACGAGGGATGGGCGCCTTCGCACCCGGCGCACGGCCTCCTGCCCGCGGCGGGAGATGCCCACGAGCTCACCCGGCTCCTCTCGGCGCCGGGGCTCGCCGTCAACAGCCGGCACCACCAGGCGATCCGGGAGCTCGGGGCGGGCCTGCGCGTCGCCGCCACCGCCCCCGACGGGATCATCGAGGCGGTCTACCTCGACTCGGCCACCTGGTGGGCCCGCGCCGTGCAGTGGCACCCCGAGGACCTGGTGGCCGACCCGGTGCACCGCGAGCTCTTCCGCCAGTTCCTCGCCGCCGCGGCGGGCGCCGGCCCCGGGGCACCGCGATGAGCGGCGAGCGGCCCGCCGCGTGTCCAGAACAGTCGCCCCGCGGGCGGCGCCGCCCGCCGCCGCACCGACCCCGGAGAGACCGGGAAAGGAGTCCCCGATGTCCGAGACCGTGCTGACGGCGCGCGAAGGGCGCGTCGCGATCCTGACCGTCCATCGCCCCGACAAGCTCAACGCCCTCAACGATCAGGTGCGCGACGAGATGCTCGCCGCACTCGCCGCGGTGGAGCGCGACGACGAAGTCGGCGCGGTGGTGATCACCGGCGCCGGCGAGAAAGCGTTCATCGCCGGGGCCGACATCGGCGAATTCGCCGGCCGCTCCCCATTCGACCAGCGCCACGCGATGCGGTCCCCCCGCATCTTCGACGTCGCCGCCACCTTCCCCAAGCCGGTGATCGCGATGATCCAGGGCTTCTGCCTCGGCGGTGGCTGCGAGCTGGCGATGTCGTGCGACATCCGGGTCGCGGCCGACAGCGCCCGCTTCGGCCAGCCGGAGATCAAGCTCGGCCTGATCCCCGGGGGTGGCGGCACCCAGCGGCTGCCCCGTCTGGTCGGCCTCGGGCAGGCGATGCGCCTGGTGCTCACTGGCGACATGATCGGCGCCGCCGAAGCGCGGGAGATCGGCCTCGTCGACCTCGTCGTCCCCGCCGCCGAGCTCCGCGAGCGCACTCTCGAGCTCGCCGCCCGCATTGCCTCGTTCAGCCCGCTCACGCTCCAGGTCGCCAAGGAGGCGCTGCGCGCCTCCGAGCGGCTGCCGATCGAAGAAGGGATCCTCTACGAGCGCGACCTCTTCTGCCTCTGCTTCTCGACCGAGGACAAGGAGGAGGGGGTCCGGGCCTTCCTCGGCAAGCGCCCGGCGGCCTGGACCGGCCGCTGAGCGGGCGCCGCGGGGCTCAGCCGCCGGCCGCGGCGCGCAGCGCGTGGACGGCGTAGAAAGAGGCGGCTCCGACCACCCCCGACAGCGGGATCGTGAGGACCCAGGACCAGACGACGCGCGCCGCGATCCCCCAGCGCACCGCCGAGAGGCGCTGCACCGAACCGACGCCGACGATCGCACCGGTGATCGTGTGGGTCGTCGAGACCGGCACCCCGAGCTTCGACGAGAGGAAGAGGGAGATCGCCGCGGCCGTCTCGGCGCAGGCGCCGCCGTAGGGCCGCAGGCGCGTCAGCTTCATCCCCATCGTCTTGACGATCCGCCACCCTCCGGCCATGGTGCCCAGCGAGATCGCCGCGTGGCAGACGAGCACGATCCAGAACGGGAACTCCACCCTGCCGGCCTCGAAGGAGGCCTGATCGGCGCGCCAGATCGTGGCGTAGAAGAGGGCGGCGATGATGCCCATCGTCTTCTGCGCGTCGTTGGTGCCGTGCCCCAGGCTGTAGGCCGCCGCCGAGGCGAGCTGGGCGATGCGGAAGTGGTGCTCGATCTTCCCCGGCGGCGTGCGCCAGAAGACCCGGATCACCGCGACGACGAAGAGCAGCCCCAGCAGGAAGCCGAGCAGGGGCGCCACGACGATGAATGCCACCGTCGCCCAGAGCTTCCCCTCGTGCACCACGCCGTGCCACTGGCCGGCGAAGGCGATGGCCGCGCCGCCGAAGCCGCCGAGCAGCGCGTGCGAGCTCGAGGTCGGCAGCCCGAAGTGCCAGGTGACGAGGTCCCAGACGATCGCCCCGAGCAGCCCCGCCAGGATCACCTCGGGGGTCACCCACTCGGCGTGGACGAACTTGGCCACCGTGTTGGCGACCGCGACCCCGAAGCCCCAGGCCGCCGCGAAGTTCCACCACGCCGCCCAGACCACGGCCGCCCCCGGGCGCAGGACGCGCGTGCCGACGATGGTGGCGATCGAGTTCGCGGCGTCGTGGAAGCCGTTGATGAAGTCGAAGGCGAGAGCGGCGAGGAAGATCAGCAGCACCCAGGGCTGCAGGGCCATCGCCGCCAGGGTGTGGAAGAAAGAGGTGTCCACCGGCTCAGGCGTGCTTGACCAGGATCGTCTCGATGACGTTGGCGACGTCCTCGCACTTGTCGGTGGCGATCTCGAGGTGCTCGTACAGGTCCTTCCACTTGATCACCTCGAGCGGCACGCGAGGGGCGCCGTTGAAGAGGTCGTCGAGGGCCTCCCTCAGCACGGCGTCGCCGTCGTTCTCGTACTCGTTGAGCCGCTGGCACTGGGCGCGGATCTCCTCGACCCGCCGCAGGTCGCGCAGCAGGCGCACCGCCTCGACCGTGCTCCGGCTGCCGCGGGCGATGATGCGCGCGAGCTCCAGGGCCTGCGGCGTGGGGCGGGAGATGCGAAAGCTGACCAGCCGCTTGGCGACCGCGTCGACGTAGTCCAGGACGTCGTCCAGCCGCGTCGCCAGCGCCAGGATGTCCTCCCGGTCGAGGGGGGTGATGAAGGTCGCGTTCAGCTCGCGGATGATGCGGTGGCAGATGTCGTCGGCGGCGTTCTCCACCTCGTGGATCGCGGCGCTCGCCACCCTCACCTCCTCGGGCGTGGTGGCGTTCTCGAAGCACTCGAGGAGCATCGCCGCCCCCCGGCACACCGTCTCGGCCAGCTCCTCGAGCATGTCGAAGAACTCGGCCCGCCTCGGTATGAGTCGCATTCGCCTCCCGGAGATCGACGCCGCTCCGGCCGGCGCCGAAAGAGATTCCCGCGGCTCCGATTCTAGGACGGGCCGTCAAAAGACGTTGAGGTAGAGTGGTCGCGATGCAAGCTCGCCGCCAACGGCAACGACCCCCGCAGGAGGGCAGCGATGCAACCCCGTGAAGAGGCCGTCCTCGGCCGCGACTGCGAAGCGATCCAGATCCCCGACGGCTACCCGGTGCTGCTGCCGAAGGGGTTCCGGGTCTTCATCACCCAGCACCTCGGCGGCAGCTATACCGTCGCCGGCGAGCTCGGCGGCCTCTACCGGATCGCGGCCGGGGACGCCGACGCGCTCGGCAAGGAGGTCCCCGCCGGAACGCCCGCCGCCGCCGACGGCGCCGACCTCGAGCAGCAGATCTGGAACCAGCTGCGCCAGTGCTACGACCCGGAGATCCCGGTCAACATCGTCGACCTCGGGCTGATCTACGACTGCCACCTCGAGCCGGGGCCGGAGGGAGGACAGGTCGTGCACATCCAGATGACCCTCACCGCCCCCGGCTGCGGCATGGGCGAGGTGCTCGCCCAGGACGTCAAGAAGGGGATCGAGAGCCTCCCCGGGGTGGCTCGCGCCGAGGTCGAGATCGTCTTCGACCCGCCCTGGAACCAATCGATGATGAGCGAGGCGGCCCGGCTCCAGCTCGGCTTCTTCTGAGGCCGGGGCCGCGCGGCGCGGGCGGGTCTCAGTTCACCCCTTCCGGGGCCACCAGGAAGAACGGCGCGATCGCCGCCTCGAACTCCTCGTCGTCGTCGGTGACCATCCGGTACGCCCCCTCCATCGTGCCGCAGGCGGTCGGCAGGGGGCAGAAGCTCCGGTACTCGAACTCCTCGCCGGGAGCGATGCGCGGCTGCTCACCGACCACGCCGGGGCCCTCGACGACCCGGACCCGGCCGTGCCCGTCGGTGATGCGCCAGCGCCGGGCCACCAGCCGGGCGGCCTCCGGCCCGCCGTTCCCGACCCGCACCCGGTAGGTGAAGAGGTAGCGGCCGGCCGCCGGCTCGCTCTCCTCGGGCAGGTACTCGCTCTCCACGCGGACCCGGATCCCGCGGGTCGTCTCGTCGCTCATCGTCGGCTCCTCTCGCGCCGGCGGCGCCGTGGCAGAATACGCGGCCACGGGCCCGCCCGCCAGAGGATGCCATGCCGATCGGTCCGGACCAGTTCAAGGACGCGCTGCGCCACTTCGCCTCGGGGGTGACGATCCTCACCATCCGCGCCGGCGAGGTGCGGCACGGCCTCACCGTGTCCGCCTTCGCCTCCGTGTCCCCCGAGCC
>JAHDVN010000131.1 GCA_023384635.1 Thermoanaerobaculia bacterium | reverse complement strand
GACGAGGCCCCCGGCGCCGAGCACCGCCGCGAGGTGGTACGCCTCCCGCTGCTCCTCCTCCACCACGCAGGCCTCGGCGCCGAAAGCCGCGGCGAGCCGGGCCGCGAGCCGGCGGGCAGCGGCGCCGCCGTCGACCGCGCAGAGCAGCCCCTCCGGGGCGTGGGGGAGCCGGCCGGCGAAGACCGCGAGGGGGTGGAGCGAGCCGGGGGCGGTGCCGCCCGCGGCGAGGGGGGCGAGCGCCGAGGCGCCGCGGCTGCCGCAGGTGTGGAGCGCGACGGCGGCCTGCGGTCGGCGCGCGAGCTCCGCGGCCAGCGCGCCGAGCGCGTCGTCCGGCACCGCGACGAGCAGGAGGTCGGCCTCGGCCGAGGCGAGGGCTGCCGGCTCGACCGCCTCGCCGCCGAGCTCGGCGGCCAGCGCCGCGGCGGCGGCGGGGCGCCGCCCGGCCACCCGGAGGAGGCGCCCACCGGCGGTGACGATCCAGGTGGCGAGGCTGCCGCCGACCCGGCCGGGGCCGACGAGGGCGAAGCGGAGACCGGCGAGAGGGAGGGCGGCCATCGGCCGGAAGCTACGGCGCGCGAGGCTCGGGCGCAAGGCCCGCGCGGCGCGGGGCGCCGTTTTGACCGGGGGCGAGGGGGAAAATAGAATGCCGCCACACCCCGGACCGGCTGGGAGTCGACGCCGAGCCCCCCGGCCCGCCAGAGCCCGATGCCCGAACGGAGCGCCAACCCGCCCCTCACGCCGAGGGATCGCGAGATCCTCAAGGACATCGTGCAGACGTACATCCTGAGCGGCGAGCCGGTGAGCTCGCGCGCCGTGGCCCGCCACGAGCGCCACGGGGTGTCGGCGGCCACGATCCGCAACGTCATGGCCGACCTCGAGGACCTCGGCTACCTCGAGCAGCCGCACTCCTCGGCGGGCCGGGTGCCGAGCAGCGCCGGGTACCATCTCTACATCGAGTCGCTCATGGAGGATCCCGCGCTGCCGCCGGAGGAGCGCCGCCTGATCGACGACGCGCTGCAGGCGGGCGGCGAGCCGGAGCGGATGGTGAGCAGCACCCCCCAGCTCCTCTCGGCGCTCTCCCGTCAGATCGGGATCGTGGTGACGCCGGCGGTCGGCGAGACGCGCCTGCGGGCGGTGGACTTCGTGCCGCTCTCCGGCCGCAAGGTGCTCTGCGTGGTCGTCTCCGAGGGCGGCTTCGTCGAGAACAAGCTGATCGAGGTCCCGGAGCAGCTCGGCCGCGAGAAGCTGGTCGAGATCTCGAACTACCTCACCCGCCACTTCGCCGGGCTCACGCTGCGCGAGGTGCGGGACCGCCTGATCGCGCTGATGGCCGAGCAGCGGGCCGAGGTCGACGAGCTGCTGGCGCAGGCGATCCTGCTCGCCCGGCGCGGGCTCGAGCCGAGCTCGGGGCCGGGGGTCCTCTTCGAGGGGACGGCGGCGGTGCTGGCGCACCCGGAGCTCTCCAGCATCGAGCGGGTGCGCCGCCTGCTCGACCTCTTCGCCGACCGCGAGCGGCTGGTCACGCTGCTGAACCGGTGCATCGAGGGGAGCGGGGTGCGGGTGCTGATCGGGGCGGAGAGCGATCTCACCTCCGACCTCGGCTTCTCGCTCGTCACGCGCGGCTTCCGGGCCGCCGACGGCAGCCGGGGCGCCCTCGCGGTCTTCGGGCCCTCGCGCATGGAGTACCGCCGTGTGATCCCCCTCGTGGAGTACCTCGGGGACCGACTGAGCGAAGCTCTCGAGCAGAGCTTCTCCCGCTAGGAGTGGGCATGGAAGAGACCAGGAGCGAGGAGGGGGAGGTCTTGGCCCCGGAGGATTCGGAGGTCGAGATCCTCTCCATCGAGGCCGAGACGGAGGAGCGTCCGGAGCCCCGCCGCGTCGCCCGCGAGGTGGAGGCCGAGGCCGCCGGGGAGAGCGCCGAGGTCGCTGTCCTGCGGCTCGAGCTCGAGGAGCTCCGGGACCGGGCGCTGCGCACCCTCGCCGACTTCGACAACTACCGCAAGCGGGTCGAGCGCGAGCGCGAGGAGCAGCGGCGGCAGGCGGTGGCCGACGTGCTGCGCGACCTGCTGCCGGTGGTCGACAACTTCGACCGGGCCCTGGCCGCGGAGGCCGTGCCCTCGGACTTCCGGACGGGAGTCGAGCTGATCGCCCGCCAGCTGCGCGAGGTGCTCGGCCGCTTCGGCCTGCGGGAGGTCGAGGCGGTCGGCCGCCCGTTCGATCCGCGCTTCCACGACGCGGTCTCCCGGCAGGAGTCGGCCGCGGTGACCGAGCCGACGGTGGCGGCCGAGCTGCAGCGCGGCTATCTCCTCGGCGACCGCCTGCTGCGGCCCGCCATGGTCGTGGTCACGGTGCCGGCCGGGACCGGCGGCGAGGGCGGCTCGGCCGCGGGCGAGGGCGCGTGAGCAAGATCATCGGCATCGACCTGGGAACGACCAACAGCTGCGTGGCGGTGGTCGAGGCGGTGGCGCCGCGGGTGCTCGCCAACCGCGACGGCAGCCGCACCACGCCCTCCATCGTCGCCTTCGCGGCGGACGGCGACCGGCTGGTGGGGCAGATCGCCAAACGGCAGGCGATCACGAACCCGCAGAACACGGTCTTCGCCGTCAAGCGGCTGATCGGCCGCAAGTTCGACGACCCCAACGTGCGCCGGGCCCGCGACCTGCTCCCCTACGCGCTCGTCGAGGCCGCGAACGGGGACGTGAAGGTGCAGGTGCGGGAGCGCCAGTACAGCCCCGAGGAGCTCTCCTCCTTCCTGCTGCGCGAGCTCAAGGTCTACGCCGAGGAGGCGCTCGGAGAGGTGGTCACCGAGGCGATCGTCACCGTCCCGGCCTACTTCGACGACTCGCAGCGGCAGGCGACCAAGGACGCCGGTCGCATCGCCGGCCTGGAGGTCTTGCGCATCCTCAACGAGCCGACCGCGGCGGCGCTCGCCTACGGTCTCGACCGGCAGTCGGGGGAGAAGCTGATCGCGGTCTACGATCTGGGCGGCGGCACCTTCGACATCTCGATCCTCCAGCTCGCCGAGGGGATCTTCGAGGTCAAGGCCACGGCGGGCGACACCTTCCTCGGCGGCGAGGACTTCGACCAGCGGATCATCGACTGGCTGGTGCAGGAGTTCCGCGCCGAGACGGGCATCGACCTGCGCAGCGACCGCATGGCGCTGCAGCGGCTCAAGGAGGCCGCCGAGCGCGCCAAGTGCGAGCTCTCGACGGCGACCGAGACGGCCGTCAACCTGCCCTTCATCTCCGCCGACGAGAGCGGTCCCCGGCACCTCGCGCGCACCCTCTCGCGCGAGAAGTTCGAGGCGCTGGTCGCCGACCTCGTCGAGCGCACCGAGGGGCCGTGTCTCGACGCCCTCAAGGCGGCCGGGCTGCGCCCCGACCAGATCGACGAGGTGCTCCTGGTCGGTGGCCAGACGCGGAGCCCCTGCGTGGCGCGGGCGGTCGAGAAGCTCTTCGGCCGCGCCCCGAACCGGGAGATCAACCCGGACGAGGTGGTGGCGGTCGGCGCCGCCATCCAGGCCGGCATTCTGCGCGGCGACATCAAGGACCTCGTGCTGCTCGACGTGACGCCGCTCTCCCTCGGCCTCGAGACGCACGGCGGCCTGGTGGTCAAGCTGATCGAGCGCAACGCGACGATCCCGACGAAGAACACGCAGATCTTCACTACCGTGGTGGACAACCAGGACACGGTGGAGATTCACGTGGTGCAGGGGGAGCGGGAGATCGCGGCCGAGAACCGCTCGCTCGGGCGGTTCGAGCTGGTGGGTATCCCTCCGGCCCCGCGCGGCGTGCCACAGATCGAGGTCACCTTCGCCATCGACTCGAACGGCATCGTGAACGTCTCGGCCCGCGACATGGCCACCAACCAGTCGCAGAGCATCCAGATCAACCCGGCCGGCGGGCTCTCGAACGACGAGATCGAGCGCCTCGTGGTCGAGGCGGACCAGCACGCGCGCGCCGACACCGCGCGCCGCGAGCTGCTGCGCCTGAAGAACCGGATGGAGGGCCTGCTCTACACCAACGAGCGGGTCTTCGAGCAGTTCCGGGAGATGCTGCCGGCGAGCGACTCGAAGCGCATCAACGAGACGCTGCTGAGGGCCCGGGCGGCGTTGATGAACGACTCGAAGGCGGATCTCGAGGCGGCGACCTTCGACCTCAACTCGATCTCGCGCGTCCTCTCCGAGGCGATGCTCAGCCGCGGCGGGAAGGGCGGCTGAGGGCCGTGGCGCGGGCCGTGGCGCGGGACTACTACGAGGTGCTCGGCATCGGGCGCGACGCCTCGCCGCAGGAGATCAAGTCCGCCTACCGCAAGGTCGCGGTCCAGCACCACCCGGACAAGAACCCGGGCGACCAGCAGGCCGAGGAGCGCTTCAAGGAGGCCGCCGAGGCCTACTCGGTGCTCTCCGACCCGGAGAAACGGGCGCGCTACGACCGCTTCGGCCATCAGGGGGTGGGTGGAGCCGGCGGTCCGACCATCGACCCCGCGGCGTTCACCGACTTCGCCGACCTCTTCGGCGATCTCTTCGGCTTCGGCGACCTGTTCGGAGGGCGGCGCCGGGGCGGCCCGGCGGCGACACCGGGCGCCGACCTGCGCTACGACCTCGAGATCTCGTTCGAGGAGGCCGCCTTCGGCTGCAAGCGGCAGATCGAGGTGCCGCGCCTCGAAACTTGCGCCGAGTGCACCGGCAGCGGCGCCCGGCGCGGCACCTCGCCCTCCCCCTGCCCGGCCTGCGGTGGCCGCGGACAGGTGCGGTTCAGCCAGGGTTTCCTCACTGTGGCGCGCACCTGCCCGCAGTGCCGCGGAGAGGGCCGGGTGGTGCGCGACCCCTGCTCCGCCTGTCGGGGCGAGGGGAGGGTGGAGAAGCGCCGCAGCCTGGAGGTGCAGATTCCGGCCGGAGTGGACGACGGCGCCCGGCTGCGCCTCTCCGGCGAGGGGGAGCACGGCCGCCAGGGAGGGCCGCGCGGCGACCTCTACGTGGTGCTCGAAGTGGCGCCCCACGAGCGCTTCGTGCGCGAGGGACACCACGTCCACTCCGAGGTCGCGGTCAGCTACTCGCAGGCGGTGCTCGGCGCGCCGCTCGCCGTGCCCACGCTGCACGGCGAGGAGGAGCTCGACCTGCCCCCGGGCACCCAGCCCGGTCAGGAGTTCCGGCTGCGCGGGCTCGGCGTCCCGCGCCTCGGCGGCTCCGGCCGCGGCGACCACGTGGTCCACGTCCGGCTCGAGGTGCCGAAGGCGGGCGAGCTCTCCGACGAACGGCTGGACCTCCTGCGGCGGCTCGCGGAGCTGGAGGGGAGCGAGGTGAAGGGGGACCGCAGCGTCCTCGACCGGGTCAAGGAGCTCTTCTCCTGAGCGCGAGCGCGGCCGCTGCCGGCGGGCGCTACCGGGAGGTGGTGCTGCGGGTGCCGGCCGGGAGCGAGGAGGAGGTGGCAGCGCGCCTCTGGCCGCTCGCGCCGCTCGGGCTCGAATGGCGTTCCGGGCCGGCGGGCGACGAGGCGGTGGCCTTCTTCACGGCGGACGATCCCGTCACCGGCCTCGCGGCGCTGCCCTTCGAGGTCCTCTCCGACCGGCTCCTGCCGGTGGCCGACTGGCTCGCCGCCTGGCGCGCCGCCGCGCGGCCGATTCGCGTGGGGCGGAGCCTGCTCGTCGACCCCCGCGAGCCGGAGCCGGAAGACGAGGGCGCCGTCGCCGAGGCGGGTCGCGCGACCCTGCGGCTGCCGGCCCGCACCGCCTTCGGGGTGGGGAGCCACGAGTCGACCCGCCTCGCCTGGGAGCTCGCCGAGGAGCTGGGCCTCGCGGCCGGGGCCCGTGCGCTGGACGTCGGCTGCGGCACCGGGATCCTCGCCTTCGGCGCCGAGCTGGCGGGCGCGCTCTGGGCCGGGGGCTTCGATGTCGACCCGGCCGCGGCGCTCCTCGCCGGCCAGTACGCGCGGCTCAACGGCCTGCCGGGCCGCTTCTTCGCGGGGGGCGCGGCGGCGCTCGCGGCGCCGTCCCGCTTCGACCTCCTGTTCGTCAACGTGATTCCGACCGAGATCGGCCCGGACCTCGCGGCGCTCTGCGCCCTCCTCGCCCCGGAGGGGACCGCCGTCTTCTCCGGCATCCTCGAGGCGGAGGCGGGCGAGGCGGCCGCCCGGCTCGCCGCCGCGGGCTTCGAGGAGCGCGCGCGCCGGGTCGAGGGCGAGTGGGCCGCCCTCGCTTGCGCGGGGCGATGATCACCGTCCTCGTCTCTCCGGCCGAGCTCGCGGGCGAGCGTCTCGAGCTCGCCGGCCCCGAGCACCACCACCTCTTCCGCGTGCGCCGCGTGCGGGCGGGAGAGCGCCTGCGCCTGGTCGATGGCCAGGGAGGAGCGCGCTGGGCGGTGGTCGAGGCGGTCGGCCGGAGCGCCGCGACGCTCCTTCCGGCCGAGGCGGCGCCCGCGCTCGAGCCCGCCCGGCGGGTCGAGCTGGCGGTGGCGCCGCCCAAGCCCGAGCGCGCCTCCTGGCTGGTCGAGAAGGCGACCGAGCTCGGCGTGGCGGCGATCCACTTCGTCGCCACGGAGCGGGACCCGCGGCAGATCGGCGCCGGAAGCCTCGGCCGGCTGCGGCGGGTGGCGGCGGCGGCGCTCGCGCAGGCGGGCGGCGCGACCCTGCCGCGGATCGACGGCGTGCACCCGTTCTCCGCCCTCGCCGGGCTGGCGGCGCGGCTCGCCGCGCGGGCCTTCCTCGACCCCGGCGCGCCGCCGTGGGAGGGCTTCGGCGAGCCGCAGCCGCTGCTGCTCGCGATCGGTCCGGAGGGAGGCTGGAGCGACGCGGAGCGCGCCGCTCTCGCCGCAGCCGGCTTCCGCGCGGTGGGGCTCGGCGCGCGCGTGCTGCGCGTCGAGACGGCGGCCGTCGCCGCGCTCGCGCTGGCCCTCGCGCCGCGCGCCGCCGCGCGTTGACACCCCCTGGGACGGGGGTTAGCATGACTCGAAACGCGCTGGGAGGCGGTCCATTGCAGAGCGATCCCTTTGCCGGTGTGCGCTGGATCTGGATGAACGGCGCGCTCCGCGAGTTCGAGAAGGCGACCGTGCACGTGCTGGCTCACGGGCTCCACTACGGGTCGGCCCTCTTCGAGGGGATCCGCAGCTACGAGACCCCGGGCGGCCCCGCCGTCTTCCGGCTGCCCGAGCACCTCCGCCGCCTCGAGGACTCCTGCCGGATCTACCGGATGGCGATCCCCTACTCGCGCGCGGAGCTGACGCGGGCGGTACTCGAGACGATCGCCGTCAACGGCCTCGCGAGCTGCTACATCCGCCCGATCGTCTACCGCGGCTTCGGCTCGGTGGGAGTGAGCCCGCTCGGGGCGCCGGTCGAGGTGGCGATCGCAGCCTGGCCGTGGGGGGCCTACCTCGGCGCGGAAGCGCTGGAGCAGGGCGTCGACGTCCGCGTCTCCTCCTGGCGCCGGGCAAACCCCGACAGCGCGCCGGCCACCGCCAAGGCGGCGGGCAACTACCTCACCTCGCAGCTCGTGAAGATGGAGGCCGGCCTCGACGGTTACGCCGAGGGGATCGCCCTCGACGCCCAGGGGCTGGTGAGCGAGGGGTCGGCCGAGAACCTCTTCCTGGTCCGGGACGGCGAGATCCTCACGCCGCCGGTGGCCTCGGCGATCCTGCCCGGGATCACCCGCGACGCGGTGGCCACGCTGGCGCGCGACCTCGGCTTGGCTCTGCGCGAGGCGGAGATCCCGCGCGGCATGCTCTACACCGCCGACGAGCTCTTCTTCTCCGGCACCGCGGTCGAGGTGACGCCGATCCGCTCGGTCGACCGCATCCCGGTGGGCGACGGGAAGCCGGGGCCGGTCACGCGCCGGCTCATGCGGGAACTGCTCGGCATCGCGCGCGGCGAGATCGCGGACCGCCACGGCTGGCTGACGCCGGTGCCGGCCGCCGGATCCGGCTGACCGGGCGACACGGGGGGCTGCCATGAACGTCAACGACCTGCTGAAGATCGCCATCGAGCGCAAGGCCTCCGACCTCCATCTGAAGGTCGGCAGCCACCCGATCATCCGTGTCGACGGCCGGCTCACGCCGTTGCCCGAGCTCAAGCGGCTGATGCAGGAGGACACCATCGCGATGGCGTTCTCGATGATGAACGCCCGCCAGAAGCAGCGCTTCAAGGAGGAGCTCGAGATCGACATCGCCTACTCGGTGCCGGGACTCGGGCGCTTCCGCTGCAACATCTTCCAGCAGCGCGGCACGGTGGGGCTGGTGCTGCGCGTCATTCCCGGGCGCATCCTCACGGTGCGCGAGCTGATGCTGCCGCCGGTGCTCGAGCGGATCTGCGAGGAGCAGCGCGGCCTGGTGCTGGTGACCGGCACCACCGGATCGGGCAAGTCGACGACGCTGGCGGCGATGATCGACTACATCAACGGCCTGCGCACCGAGCACATCGTCACCGTCGAGGATCCGATCGAGTTCCTGCACCGGGACAAGCGATCGATCGTCAACCAGCGCGAGATCGACGTCGACACGCGTGCCTTCGCCGTCGCCCTGCGCTCGGCCCTGCGCCAGGACCCGGACGTGATCCTGGTGGGTGAGATGCGCGACTACGAGACGATCGAGACCGCGGTGCTCGCCGCCGAGACCGGTCACCTGGTCTTCTCGACCCTGCACACCCTCGACGCCACGGAGACCATCAACCGCATCATCGCGGTCTTCCCGCCGCACCACCAGAAGCAGGTGCGCATCCAGCTCGGACAGGTGCTCAAGGCGGTCATCTCGATGCGCCTCATGCCGCGTGCGGACGGGGCGGGACGGGTGCCCGCGGTGGAGGTGATGATCGTCACCCCCTACATCCGCGAGTGCATCGAGAACAAGGAGAAGACCAAGTACATCCGCGAGCAGATCGCGCTCGGCACCAGCCAGTACGGGATGCAGACGTTCGACCAGTCGCTCTTCCAGCTCTACAAGAGCGGTCTCATCACCCTGGAGGAGGCGCTGCGCCGCGCCACGAACCCGGACGAATTCCGGCTCAAGATCCAGGGCGTGCAGTTCACCGCCGACGTCTCGCGCGAGCAGATGGAGTCGGCGCTCGAGATGCCGGGCGAGGCCGACCTGCCCGACACCACCAAGTCGCCGTTCGAGATCGAGCGGATCGGCGGCTGAGCCCGGGGGACCGGGCCGCCGCCCGTCGCGATGAGCCGCCCGCGGCCGGACTGCTACGACAAGGCGCTGGCGCTCCTCGGCGCGCGGGCCCACTTCCGCGCCGAGCTCGAGCGCAAGCTGGCGCGGTCCGGCTACGGGGCGGAGGAGATCGTTGCGGCCCTCGCCCGCCTCGCGGCGCGCGGCTGGCTCGACGACGACGCCCTCGCCCGGGCGCGGGCCGA
>JAHDVN010000130.1:4416-9347 GCA_023384635.1 Thermoanaerobaculia bacterium | reverse complement strand
CGGCTGCCAGCCCCGCCGCCGCGCCTCCCGGAGCGCGATCTCGCCGGGAGTGAGACCGTGGCGCACCGGCAGGTCGAAGGCGCCGACGTAGGAGGCGCACTCCGGGCGGGGCCGGTTCCCCTCCACCTCGCCGCCGAGGGGATTGGGGCGGTCGAGCCACCAGACTTCGCAGCCGGCACCGGCCGCGCCCTCGGCGGCCCAGACGCCCGCCGCGACATAGGTGTAATAGCGCGCCCCGACGTCCTGGAGGTCGACGACGAGCAGGTCGACACCGGCGAAGAGGGCGGGATCCGGGCGCAGCGATCGTGCGTCGCTGCCGTAGAGCGAGGCCACCGGCAGGCCCGTCCACGGGTCGCGCCGCTCGCGGACCGGGACCATGTCCTGCTCCACCCCGTAGAGGCCGTGCTCGGGGGCGAGGAGCAGGGCCGGCGGAGCGTGCGCGGCGAGGGCGAGGTGCGCCGGCTCGAGGGTGGCGGTCACCGCCGCGCCATGGGTGAGCAGCGCGTAGCGACGGCCGCGGAGCGCCTCCGGCGCCGCGAGGAGGTGGTCGAGGCCGGTGGCGATCATCGGCGCCGGAAGTCGCCGCTCCGGCCGCCGCTCTTCGCCTCGAGCCGCAACTCGCCGATCTCCGACTCCCGCTCGACCCCCTTGACCATGTCGTAGAGGGCGAGAGCCGCCGCCGCACACGCCACCATCGCCTCCATCTCGGCGCCGGTGCGCGCCGTCACCACGACCTCGGCCGCGATCCGCACGCCCGCCGCGTCGGGCTCCACCTCCACCTCGACGAGCTCGAGGGGGAGGTTGTGGGCGAGCGGGATCCAGTCGCTCGTGCGCTTGGCGGCTTGGATGCCGGCGAGGCGGGCGACCGCGACCGCGTCTCCCTTCGGCAGCTCGCGCAGTCGCGCCACCGTCTCGCTGCGGAGGCGCACGCGGCAGGAGGCCGCCGCGACGCGCCGCGTCGGCTCCTTGCCCGAGACGTCCACCATCCGGGCCCGGCCTTCGCCGTCGAGGTGAGAGAAGGGCGTCGCCATGTCGGACCGGCGGCGATCGTAGCACCGCGCTCCGCGCCCGGAGACACCGAGGCCCCGCCGCCCACGGGGGGCGCGCGGGGCCCGGTGCGGCGTCGCGAAGGGCTACTTCTTGCCCTTGTTGACCGCCTCCTTCAGCTCCTTGCCGACCTTGAAGCGCACGCTCTTGCTCGCCTTGATGGTGATCGTCGCGCCGGTGGCCGGGTTGCGGCCCTTGCGCGCCTTGCGGGCGCTCACCGCGAAGCTGCCGAAGCCCGGCAGCTGCACGCGCTCGCCCCTCTTCAGGTGCGTGGTCATCGCGGCGAGAACCGCCTCGAACGCCTCGCCCGCCTGCTTCTTGGTCAGACCGTCGACCTTCTCCGAAACGTACTCCACGATGTCAGCCTTGCCAGCCATTTCTCCTCCTTGGGGGTTGGTTCGTGGGACGGAAAGAGACGTTAAGCGAAGATCAAACCCCTGTCAACACTGCCTTCTCCGCCAGCCGCTCAGGTCCTGCGCAGGACCTGCACGGTGAAGCCGTCGTGCCCGCCCCCCGGGAGCATCCGCCAGAGGCCCTCCCCGCTCACGAACTTGGCGAGGGCCGGGGGGAGCAGGGGCGCCAGCGGCTCGCGTGCGAACTCCGGCCGGCCGGCGAGGAACGCGGCGACCACCTGCTCGTTCTCCTCCGGCTCGATCGAGCAGGTCATGGCGACGAGGCGTCCGCCCGGCGCCACCGCCGCCGCGGCGCCCGCCAGGAGCTCGCGCCCGAGCGCCGCCAGGCGCCCGATCTCCGCCTCGCTCAGCCGCCACTTCAGCTCCGGGCTCTTGCGCAGCGTGCCGGTGCCCGAGCAGGGCAGGTCGACGACGACGCGGTCGAAGCGCTCGCCGCACGGCGGTCGCCGCGCGTCCGCGCAGAGCAGGGGGAAGCGCCGCCGGAGGCGCCGGAGATTCTCCTCGAGCACGGCCAGCCGGCCGAGGGCGCGATCCGCGGCGACGACGCGGACCGCGGGCTCGCAGGCCAGGAGCGAGAAGCTCTTGCCTCCCGGCGCCGCGGCGACGTCGAGGACCCGCTCCCCCGCCACCGGCGGCGGCACGAGGGCCGCGACCTGGCTCGCCTCGTCCTGGGCGTAGAGATCGCCGGCCAGGAACGGGGCCGTCGCCCAGGGCAGGCCCTCGCGGACGGTGAGCCCGAGCGGAGCCAGCGCGCTCGGCTCGATCTCCAGGCCCGCCTCGATGAGCGCCTCGGCCGCCAGCTCCCGCCCCCCGCGGTCGCGGAAGGCGAGGAGGTGCAGCGGCTTCGGACGGTTGTTCGCGGCGAGCAGCGCCCGCGTCGCCCGCTCGCCGAAGCGCGGCAGCCAGCGGCGGACGAGGAGGTCGGGGTGGCTCGTCTCGACGGCGAGCCGCACGATCGGATCGCTCTCCGCCACCGGCCAGGCGTCGAGGGCCGGACTGCGGGCGATCCGCCGCAGCACGGCGTTGACGAAGCTGGCGCCGCCGCGGTGACTCCGGCCGTGGGCCTGCTCGACCGCCTCGCTCACCACCGCGTGCGCCGGCACCCGGGTGAGGAAGAGAAGCTGGTAGACCGCCACGCGGAGGATCCCGAGCAGCTCCGGATCGATGGCCCCGAGCTTGCGCTCGCTGGCCGTCTCGAGCACGTGGTCCAGGCGACGCAGCCAGCGCAGCGTCCCGAGCACCAGCTCGCGCAGGAGCCCCTTGTCGCGCTCGTCGAGGCGGGCGAGCGCCCCGTCGAGGAACGCGTCGACCGGCGCCAGCGAGGCGAGCGTCCGCTCCACCACCCAGGCGGCGACCGCGCGCACGTCGTTCTGCGGCGACCTCCGAGGCAGCAGCCGTTTGACCTCGCCCAGGGGGCGCGGCGCTGCCCAGCCCCGACGGCGGCTCACCGCAGGCGCGCTCCGAGGCCGAGGCGCTCCCCGTTGACGAACTCCCGGGCCGCGAGCACCCGCCGCCCGGGGCGCTGGAGCTCGAGCAGGCCGAGCACGCTCCCGTCGCCGGTGGCGACCGCGAGCGCCTCCCCTTCGAGCCCGAGCAGCGTGCCGGGCGCGGCCGCAGGAGCCGGGCGCGCAGCGAGGGGCCGGGCGCGCAGGAGTCTCGCCGGGCGTCCCTCGATCTCCGCCTCGACGCCCGGCGTCGGGCTCGCCGCGAGAATCCGCCGCGCCAGCTCCGCCGCGGGCAGGCCCCAGTCGAGCCGCCCGGCGCCGCGCGGCCGCTTCGGCGCCCGGGTGATCCCCTCGGCCGGCTGCGGCACCGGCGCGAGCCGCCCGGCGGCGAGCTCCGCGAGGGTCTCGACGAGGAGCTCCGCGCCCAGCGCGGCGAGTCTGCCTGCGAGCTCCCCCGCCGTCTCCGCCTCGCCGATCGGCGTGGCCCGCCGGAGCAGCGTCGGCCCGCTGTCGAGACCCTCCTCCATCAGCATGGTGGTGACGCCGGTCTCCGCATCCCCGGCCGCGATCGCCGCCTGGATCGGGGCGGCGCCCCGCCAGCGCGGGAGCAGCGAGGCGTGGACGTTGACGCAGCCGAGCCGCGGCAGGTCGAGCAGCTCGCGCGGGAAGAGCTGACCGAAGGCGACCACCGCGGCGACGTCCGGCACCAAGCCCCGGAGCTCGGCGAGGAAGCCGGGCGTGGCGACGCGCTCCGGCTGCGCCACCGGCAACCCCCGCTCGCGGGCCCAGCGCGCGACCGGGGGCGCCGCGAGCCGCTTGCCGCGCCCCGCCGGGCGGTCCGGCTGGCTCACCACGAGGAGCGGCGTCACGCCGGCGTCCACCAGCGCCGCGAGCGCCGGGACGGCGAACTCCGGAGTGCCGAAGAAGACGAGACGCAAACCGCCGAGCACCCCGGCATGCTAGCAAGAAGGGAGAGCCACGACCGTCTCGCGCAGGGCGGCCCCAGGCCGGTCAGAGAAAGAGCGCCACCGCCCCGGCGACTGCGACCAGAGCCCCCACGGCGCCCCGCCACCCGACCCGCTCCTCGCCGGAGAGCGCCACCAGCGGCAGGATCAGGACCGGCGTCGTCGCCATCAGGCTGGCGGCGACACCGGCCGGGATCGCCTGGATCGCGAGCAGCGAGAGCGAGACCCCGGTGACCGGGCCGATGACCGCTCCCGCGGCGGTGAGCCCGAGCGCGCGGCGGTCCCGCACGCCCGCGACAACCCGCGGCCACTGGCGCGTCACCGTGAACAGCAGCGCGAAGGCGAGCGCTCCGGCGAGCACGCGAATCTGGGTCGCAGGCAGGAACCCGTAGCTCTCGAGCCCGCGCTTCGCGAGCACCAGTCCCCCGGCCTGCCCGATCGCTCCGCCGAGGGCGAGCAGCAGGCCGGCCGACGGGTGGCGCGCCTTCCGCTCGAGGCCGACGGGGGCCGGGCGCCGGTCGAGCACGGCGAGGCCAACCCCGAGCACGACCGCCAGCATGCCCGCCGTCTCGGCCGCCGAGAGGAGCTCGCCGCGGAAGAGCCAGGCGCCGAGCGCCGTCCAGACCGGCACCGTCGACATCACCACCGTGGAGCGGCGCGGCCCCAGCACGACGTAGGCGCGGAAGAGGCAGAGGTCGCCGAACGCGAAGCCGACGAGGCCCGAGGCGCCGAGCCAGAGCCACTCGTCGGCGCCGGCGTCGAGTGGCAGCGCGCGCCCACGTGACAGCCACGCGGCCGCCGCCAGCAGCGGCAGTGCCATCCAGAGCCGCAGCAGGTTGACCGGCAGCGAGCCGATCCGCCGCCCCGCCGCGCCGAAGGCGAGCGGGCTCAGGGCCCAGCAGGTCGCGGCGCCGAGGGCCGCCAGCTCGCCGATGCGCTGCATCGCGGTGCGGGATCAGCCGTCGCGGCGGGCGCGGTCGATCTCTTCGAAGTAGTCGGCCTTGACCAGCACGTCGCGCGGCTTCGACCCCTGCGAGGGGCCGAGCAGGCCCTCGCGCTCC
>JAHDVN010000130.1:0-4406 GCA_023384635.1 Thermoanaerobaculia bacterium | reverse complement strand
CATCCGGCGCTGCAGGAAGCTCGCGGAGGCCTGCCGCTCGGCGACCACGAGGCGCGCCGCCTCCTCGTAGAGGTCGTCGTCGAGCTCGGCGCCCTCGCCGTTGCCGGAGCCCTCCGGCGGCCCCTCCACCACCGAAGGGTCGAGCTCGGGCGCCCCCTGCCTCTTGAGCCAGCGCACCAGGGCCGCCGTCTCCTGCTCGCTCAGGTACGGCCCGTGCAGCCGGATGGTGCGCGAGGTGCCGGGGGGCATGAAGAGCATGTCGCCCTTGCCGAGGAGCTTCTCCGCGCCGACCTGGTCGAGGATCGTGCGCGAGTCGTGCCGCGACGCGGTGGCGAAGGCGATCCGGCAGGGGAAGTTGGCCTTGATGGTGCCGGTGATGACGTCGACCGAGGGACGCTGCGTGGCGACGATGAGGTGGATGCCGACCGCCCGCGCCATCTGGGCGAGGCGGGCGATGGCGGTCTCGACCTCCGCCGAGGCGACCATCATCAGGTCGGCGAGCTCGTCGATCACGATCACGTAGTACGGCAGCGGCCGCAGTTGCCCGTCGGCCACCGCCTCGCCCTCGCTCAGGGCGAGGCGGTCGCGCACCTCCGGATCGCGGATGGCGCGGTTGTAGAAGTCGATCGAGCGCACGTGCACCTCGGCCAGCAGGCGGTAGCGGCGCTCCATCTCCGCCACTGCCCAACGCAGCGCGTTGGCCGCTCGCTTCGGCTCCACCACCACCTCCGCCTTGAGGTGCGGGATGTCGGCATAGGCCCCGAGCTCGATCCGCTTCGGGTCGATGAAGATGAACTGCACCTGGTCGCGCGTGGCGCGGTAGAGCAGCGAGGTGATCAGGCACTGCAGGCCGACGCTCTTGCCCGACCCGGTCGCGCCGGCCACGAGCAGGTGCGGCATGGTCGCGAGGTCGGCGAAGAACGGCTCGCCCTGGATCGTGCGGCCGATCGCCATGGTGAGGATCGAAGGCGACTTGCGGAAGGCCTCGTGGCCCAGCATCGAGCCGAGGCGGATCATCTGCCGCTGCCGGTTCGGCACCTCGACGCCGAGCGTGGAACGGCCCGGCATCCGCTCGATACGCACCGCCTCGGCCTTCAGGGCGAGCGCCAGGTCGTCCTGCAGGCTGACGATCTGGCTCACCTTCACCCCCGGCGCGGGCTGCAGCTCGAAGACCGTGATCACCGGCCCGGGGCCGATCCCCTCGATCGTCCCGTCCACGCCGAACTCGGCGCAGCGGGCGCGGATCGCCTCCCCGAGCCGGACCAGCTCGTCCTCGTCGACCTGGGCCCGGGCCTCGTCCATCTGGAGCAGGTTGAGGGGTGGCAGCGAGGGGGCCGCGGCCTCCGCCTCGAAGGGCAGCTGCCGCTGGGGCGCGGCCGGTGGCGGGGGCGGCGCCGCTTCACGCGCCGCGGCCGGCCCCACCCGGCGCACCGCGAACCCGGGCTCGCCGGCCCGCGGGGTCACCCGCAGCGGCGCCGGAGAGGGCGGCGCGATCGGCAGGTCCGGGTCGGGGCGGCCCCGGCCCCGCTCCCCCTCTTCCTGTGCCGTCGCCGCCTCGCGCGACCGCTCCTCGGCGGCGCGCTGGAGGTGCTTGACGATCACCCGCCGTCGGGCCTGCTCCTTGGCGCGCCGCTCCCGCCGCCGCGCGCGCGCCAGCTGCAACCTCTCCCAGGCCGCCCGCAGGCGCGCCCGCCAGGCCGCGATCACCTCGCCGAGGCTGGTCTGGACCAGGAGCACCGTGCCGACCAGGGCCACGGTGGCGAGGACGACCAGCGCCCCCGGCAGGTTCATTCGCGCCGCGAGACCGTCGCCCAGCAGGAGGCCGAAGGCGCCGCCGGTCTCCAGCGCCTCGCCCCGCCAGGGGATGCGCGCCTGCAGGAGGTGGACCAGGCCCGGCAGGCTCGCGGTCAGCAGCAGCGCGCCCACGCCGCGCCCCACCACCCGCAGCGGCGGCCGCTTGCGGAGGCGGCGCAGGCCGAAGCCTGCGAGCAGCAGCGGCAGCAACAGCGAGGTGATCCCGAGGAAGCCGAACCCGGCGGCCGAGACCTGGGCGCCGAAGCGGCCGATCTGGTTGCGGACCTCGCGCGCCGCACTCGACTGGTGCAGGAAGCTGGGGTCGGAGGGGAGGTGCGAGAGGAGGCTCGCGGCGAGGAGCGCGGCCAGCGAGATCGAGACGAAGCCGACGATCTCGCGCCCCTTGGCGGCCGAGAGCTCCACCCTCCCCCGGTCCGGCTTCGCCTCTCCGCTCGCTTTCACTGGCTCCCTTCGCCGCCTGCCGGACCGCGGCACCGGCGCCGCCGCGAGGCGCCCCGCGCCCGCACCGGCACTCGCTCCGGCGCCGCGATCGTCACCCTGGACGACCCGTGATCTTAGCACCCGCCCCCGGCACGGCCGGTCGCCCCGCAGCCCCCGAGATGGCGCGGAGCGCGAGGTGGAGGCGCACGAAACCCGCCAGGTCGACCTCTTCGGCGCGCGCTCCGGGCGGGATCCCGGCGCGGGCCAGCAGCTCCTCACCGGCGGCAGTGCCCAGCCAGCGCCCGAGCCCGTTGCGGAGCGTCTTGCGGCGGTGGGCGAAGGCGGCGTGAACGAGGCGCTCGAGCTCCGGCATCTCCTCCTCGGGCAGCGGTGGCGCGTGCAGGGCGAGACCCACGAAGGCGCTCTCCACCTTCGGCGGCGGCCGGAACGACCGCGGGCCGACTCGGCCCAGGAGCCTCGCCTCGGCGCGCGCCGCGACCAGGACCGAGAGGGCGCCGTACGCCTTCGAGCCGGGCCCGGCGGCCAGCCTCTCGGCGACCTCGAGCTGCACCAGAAAGGCCGCGCGGTCGAGCGTGCGCGCGGCGCGGAGCAGCGCCGACAGAATCGGCGTGGCCACCGCGTACGGGAGATTCCCGGCCACCCGCGCCCCCGCCGGCAGGCGCTCCCACGCGAGGGCCAGCGCGTCGCCCGCCACTAGGCGGAGCGAGGATTCGGGCAGCGCGCGCCGGAGATGGCAGGCCCACGCCCGGTCGAGCTCGATCGCCAGCACGCGCGCGCCGCTCGCGAGCAGCGCCCGGGTGAGCACGCCGCCCCCCGGACCGACCTCCAGCACCAGCCGGCCGCTCGGTTCGAGGTACTCCACGAGCGGCCGGCAGAGCGACGGCGCGACGAGGTGGTGCTGACCGAGCGCTCGCCGCCGCGGCGGCGCCGCCCGAGCCACCCGGCCCATCCCGTCGGGGTGTCGCATTGCCGGTCATTCTGGCACGCGGAGTCTCGGCGGCTCTGGCATCCCGATTGCACCTTCCGGGCGCCCGGAGGGTCTTCCATGTCTGTCGATCTCGCTTCGCTTTCCGCCCGCGTCGAGCGGGAGTCGCTGGCGCTCAAACAGGTCGAGACCGAGATCCGCAAGGTGATCGTCGGCCAGGACTACCTCGTGGAGCGTCTCCTCGTCGCCCTGCTCGCCCGCGGGCACGTCCTGATCGAGGGCGTGCCCGGGCTCGCCAAGACGCTGGCGGTCAAGACCCTCGCGCGGAGCCTCGACCTCGACTTCCGGCGCATCCAGTTCACCCCCGACCTGCTCCCCGCCGACCTCCTCGGCACGCTCATCTACGACCAGCGGAAGGGGGAGTTCGTGCCCCGCCAGGGCCCGCTCTTCACGCAGCTCCTCCTCACCGACGAGATCAACCGCGCCCCCGCCAAGGTCCAGTCCGCGCTGCTCGAGGCGATGGAGGAGAAGCAGGTCACGCTCGGCGACACGACCTACCCCCTGGCCGAGCCGTTCATGGTCATGGCGACGCAGAACCCGATCGAGCAGGAGGGGACCTACCCGCTCGCCGAGGCGCAGGTCGACCGCTTCCTGCTCAAGCTGCGGCTCGGCTACCCGACCCGCGCCGAGGAGGAGGAGATCCTCGAGCGGATGCTCGTCGAGCGCCCGATCGAGGTCTCGGCCGCGCTCGACCGCGACCGCCTCCTCGCGCTGCGGCAGACGGCCGACGAGGTCTACCTCGACGCGAAGCTCCGACGCTACATCCTCGACCTGGTCGCCGCCTCGCGCGACCCGAAGGCAGCGGGGTTCCCCGACCTCGCCGACCTGATCGGCTTCGGCGCCTCGCCGCGCGCCACGCTCTACCTCGCGCGCTCGGCCAAGGCGTTCGCCTTCCTGCGCGGCCGCGCCTTCGTCGTCCCCGAGGACGTCAAGGAGCTCGCCCCCGACGTGCTGCGGCACCGGCTCGTGCCGACCTACGAAGCCGAGGCGGAGAACGTCTCGGGCGACGAGCTCGTGCGGCGCCTCCTCGACGGCGTCGAGGTGCCCTGAGCCGGGCGATGCGCGCTCTTCTGGCACGGCTCCGCCGGCGCCGGGCGGCACCGCCCGCCCCCGAGCGCCGCGGCTCGATCGCCCCCCCGGAGCTGCTGCGCCGGGTGCGGCGGAT
>JAHDVN010000597.1 GCA_023384635.1 Thermoanaerobaculia bacterium | reverse complement strand
CCCCGGGGAGCGCCCAGCGGCGGCCCGGCCGGCACGGCCCTCCGTATCTCGCAGTCCCCGAATTCCCGCCGGAACCAGCGAGCGCACCCCGCTCCGCGCGAGCGGACCGCGCTCAGAAAGCAGACGTGTACCCCTGATGAGCTTCACCGCCTTCGATCTCCACCCGAGCCTCCTGCGCGCCGTCGCCGACCTCGGGTTCACCCGTCCCACCCCGATCCAGCGCGAGGCGATTCCCGCCGCGCTCGCCGGCCGCGACCTCGTCGGCGGCGCCATGACCGGGAGCGGCAAGACCGCGGCCTTCGCGCTGCCTGTGCTCCAGCGCCTGCTCGCCCGGCCCGGGCGCGGGCCGCGCGCCCTCGTGCTCGCGCCGACGCGCGAGCTGGCGCAGCAGATCCTCGACGTGTTCAACGCGCTCGGCCGCCACACCCGCCTGACCGCCGCCGCGGTCTACGGCGGCGTCGGCATGGAGCCCCAGGAGCGGGCGCTGCGGCGCGGTGTCGACGTCATCGTCGCCTGCCCGGGGCGCCTCCTGGACCACATGCAGTATCCGTACTCCGACCTCTCGCGGCTCGAGGTCGTGGTCCTCGACGAGGCCGACCGCATGCTCGACATGGGCTTCCTGCCGGATCTCAAGCGGGTGCGCGCCAAGGTGCCGCCGGCGGCGCAGAAGCTCCTCTTCTCCGCCACCCTGCCGGCGCCGATCCGCGACCTCGCCCGCACGCTGCTCCACGAGCCGGTCTCGGTGCAGGTGGCCGGCACCGCCGCCCCCGCCACCGGCGTGAAGCAGACCGTCTTCCCGGTGCGCCAGGATCACAAGGTGGCGCTCCTCGTCGAGCTGCTGCGCCGCAGCGACGGCATCGCCAACGCCCTCGTCTTCACCCGCACCAAGCACCGCGCCAACCGGCTCGCCGACCAGCTCGACAGGCAGGGGATCGCCTGCGAGCGGGTGCACGGCAACCGCAGCCAGGCGCAGCGCACCGCGGCGCTCGCCGGTTTCAAGAGCGGCCGCTACCGGGTGCTGGTCGCCACCGACGTGGCGGCGCGCGGCATCGACATCGAGGCGCTCTCGCACGTCGTGAACTTCGACGTGCCGGCGGTGGCCGACGACTACATCCATCGCGTCGGGCGCACGGCGCGCAACGGCGCCACCGGCGAGGCGTTCACCTTCGTCGCCCCCGAGGAGCAGAGCGACCTCGGCGCCATCGAGCGCGCCGTCGGCCGGCGCCTCGACCGCCGGACCCTCGAGGGGTTCGACTACCAGGCGCGCCCGGCCGAGAAGCTCGAGATCCCGCTCGCCGAGCGGATCGCCGCCATCCGCGCCCGCAAGTCCGA
>JAHDVN010000129.1 GCA_023384635.1 Thermoanaerobaculia bacterium | reverse complement strand
TCACCCAGAGCTCCTCGCCATGCACCCCGTCGTCGGCCGCGAAGACCACCCGCGCCCCGAGGGCCGCGAGCTTGCCCGCGATCGGCGGCTCGAACGAGTTCTCGATGGGGAAAGGAATCCGGATCGAAGATGCCGGCCCCGGCGCGATGTCCCGCACCCGCCCCGTCCCCGCCGGCGTCCCGTCCGTCCACCAGAGCTCCGTCCCGAACCCCTCCTCGGTGACCACCACCCCGAAGCCGGCCGAGGCCGGAACGATCCACTCGACCCACCTCGAGGACGACTCCTCCGCCAGGACCAGGGGCGCCGTCCCGGGGGCCAGGAAGCGCAGGCCGCCCGCGGAACCGTAGAGCGCCCCCGATGCGGAGCTCGCGATCCGCGCCCCCCAATAAGCACCTGGTGCGGCCGGGTCAACAAGTAGCGAGCCCGCAGGCGTGCCGTCGCTCTCCCAGAGTCCTTCCTCCGTGCCGAGGAGCCAGCCGGAGGCGAACGGAACCACCGGCGGAGCCAGGACCCACGTGTCGTCCCCGCTCCCCGGGACGAACGGCGCCTCCGTCCCCTCGGGGAGCCCGTCCGTGCGCGTGAAGTCCGTCTCGCTCCCACCGGGCGCCGTGGCATGGACCACGGCGTGCACGCCGTTCACGGCGCAGGAGGCGCTGCCCCACCCGATCTCCCGAACGATTTCCAGGCCGCCGAAGGCACCGTCGGTCGAGACGAGCCCTGCCGTTCCGTCCCACAACGAGGCCCGAGCTTCGAAGAGGAGCCGGCCACCAACCGCCTCCATACAGCCCGTCGGCGGGCGCATTGCGTAAATGTCGAAGACCTGGGGCGGGCGCAGGCTGGAGGTCTGGCTCCCGACGCCCCGCACCACGGTCGTGGTGCCGGCGGCCGGATCGGCCCGCCAGAGCCTGACGCCCACCCCCGCGTCCCACGTGGGAAGCAGCAGCCGGCCGGCGAGCGCCACCGGCGGCAGGCGCGATGCGAAGTTCGGCAGCCCCGGGTACTCGTCCCCGGGCGTGAGGTCCGAGATCCGCCGCGTGCCGGCCGGCGTGAGGTCGGTGGCCCAGAGCTCCGGGCCCGCGCCGGAGCCGTCGTCGGCGAGGAAGACGACCTCGTTGCCGGCAACAGCGGAAAAGACGCCGCTGACCGAGGCCCAGAAAACCTCCCCAGAGCTCTCCGGTCCGGGCCGCAGGTCGGCGAGCGGAGCCGCCGCGAGGCCGTCGACGACCCACGGCTCGGCTCCGGTCAGCGTCTCGTAGACGGCGAGGAAGAGCCGCCCGCCGAGGCTCGAGGCCCAGGCGCCGATGTACGGCCGGGCTTCGGGCGGGAGGGGAACGACCTCGGTCCCGCCCGGGGTGCCGTCGGAGCGCACGAGCTCCGCGTCGCCCTGCAGTGTCCACCCCACCAGGTAGCCCGCGTCGCCAACGATTCCGATTGCACCTCCCAGAGCCTGGTAGCCCACCCTACGCAGGAAGTAGGTGCCGGCCGCGGTGCCGTCGGAGCGCCAGAGCTCGACGTCGTTGTTCGGCTGCAACACCGTGAAGAGGAGCGTGCCGTCCGGCAGGGTGTTGAACCGGCGGTAGGTACCTCCCGCCACCTGCCAGCCCCCCTCCGGGGGCACGGCGAGGAGCCGCACCGTCCCCGCCGCCGTGCCGTCGCTCACCCAGAGCCCGACGCGCTCCTCCGGTGCCTCGGAAACCGCGAAGAAGAGGTGCCCCGCGCCCGGCTCCAGCACGCCGATCCCGGCGCTCTCCGGTCCCGGGGCGAGGTCGCGCACGAGGTAGGTCCCCTCCGCCGTCCCGTCCGAGCGCCAGAGCTCCTGGCCGTGCACCCCGTCGTCCGCCACGAAGAAGAGCTGCCCCGCGGCGGCGAGGAAGTTGCGCGGGGTCGAGGAGGCGAGACCCGGCCGCAGGTCGGCGACCAGCCGCGTGCCCCCGGCCGTGCCGTCGGTCGCCCAGAGCTCCAAGCCGTGCACCCCGTCGTGGCCGGCGAAGAGCACCGTCGAGCCGAGCGCCGCGAGGGCGCCGAAGGCGCCGAGGGCGTGCGAGCCGCAGGCGCCCGGGCAGAGGTCACGCACCAGGTAGGTGCCGAGGGCCGTGCCGTCGCTGCGCCAGAGCTCCTCGCCGTGCACCCCGTCGTCGTGGAAGAAGTAGAGCGCCCCGCCCATCTCCACCGGCTGCGCCCGCAGGCCGACGAAGCTCCACGGGTAGTCCACGCCGAGGCCGAGGTCGTGGACGAGGTAGGGGCCGGCCGCGGGGGCCGGGGCGGCGGCGAGCACCATCACCACTGCAAGCCGAAGGAAGAGCCCTCCGCTTGGGGCACAGCGGGAACGTGGCAGCGAAGGTGGCTCGGGCCTGGACATCGCCTCACCTCCGGAGAGTCGTTTCGCCGGAGGTTACCAGACCGCTCCGATCCGAGCTGTGGAGGTCTTCTCTCTGCGCACCGCGAGGCCGCCGCGGACGGCGTCCCCGGCCGCGCAGGGCGCGGCCCGGGGGCTGCCGGCCGGGGGGAGCGCTACCCTTCGGTCGTCTCGGCACCGGGGGGGCGCACCAGCCCCTCGAGCACCGACTCGAGAACGGAGCGGGCCAGCGCGACGAGGTGGGCCTCGACGGTCGAGGGCGTGGCGCCGGTCTCGGCGACGCCGAGCAGGAAGAGCCCCCGGGTGACCGGCACCACGAAGATCTGCCGGTCGCGGCCCGCCAGGCGCAGCAGGTTGAGCGGCCCCATCTGGAAATCCTGCCGCGCCCGCTCCAGCAGCGCCTGGATGGCGCCGGTGAAGGCGGCCAGGCTGTCCTCGAGGCCGCGGGCCCCGAGCGTCGAGACGAGCGGCAGGCCGTCGCTGTCGACGAGCAGGAGGCCGCGGATCTCCCGCACCCGCAGCGCCACCTCCTGCAGGCGCTCCTCCAGGTCGCGGGCGTCGAGCGGGATGTGGCTCACAGGTTGCGCGCCAGGTCCTGTGCCGCCCGCTTCGAGTCGAGCAGCACCATGCCGAGCTTCGCCGCCCCGCCCGCGATCACCTCGAGGACGCACTCCGCGCCCGCCTGCATGAGGATGATGTAGCCACTGGCGCCCTTCACGTAGACCTGCTCGAGCGTCCCGCGCTGCAGCTCGCCGGCGCTGCGCTCGCCGAGCGAGAGGAGCGCCGCGGCCATGGCCGAGACGCGGTCCTCGTCGGTTCCCGCCGGCAGCACCGAGGCCACCACCAGGCCGTCGGCGCTGACCACCGCGGCCCCTTCCACGTCCGGAGTGTTGGAGACGAGGGCCCTGAGGATCCCCTGGATCTCCTGCGCACGCTGACTCATCCGATCACCTCTTCCTCCCGGGGCGCGCCGGGCGCCCCGAGCAGCTCCGCAGCGGCGTCGAGCAGCGCTGCGAGGTTGGCCTGCCGCTCGACGAGGCTACCGTGGATCAGCCGCCGCGGAGGGGCGAGGCCCTCCGGCGGCGCGAATCCCGTGCCGTCCCCGCTTCCCGAGCGCTGATTGACGTAGACGACGTACGGCAGCGGCGGACCACCGCCTGGACAGAGGAGCGCCGCGGTGTGCGGATCCGGCACCTCCCCTTCCGGATGGACCCAGATCGCCCCCGCCGCCCTCTGGGCCAGCGCCTCGCGCACCGGCGCGAAGCGCGCCTGGCCGGGGACTCCGACGAGCGAGATCGTGAGCGCGCCGTGGCGCACCAGGCCATGATCCATCGCCACCGTGCGGCCGTTGACCGCGAGATTCACGGCGTCCGCGGAGAGCCGCGCGATGAGCGTGCTCTTGCCCGCCTCGCCCGGGCCGACGACGATCAGCTTGCCCGCCGCCACCGGCTCCTCTCCCGCGCGCTGCATTCGATTCCCGCGCTCACGGCGCGAGCTCCAGCCGCTGGAGCGCTTCGCGACTCACCATGAGAGCGAGACCCAGGTTGGCGTCGGCGCGGCAGAGCGAGACGAGCACGAGATCCGGCTCGCGGCGACAGCGCAGGAAGAGGTAGAGCATGTGCCGCGACTGCACGATCACCTGCTGCAGCGCCTCGCGCCGCTCCTCGGGCGAGGCGAGGTGCTCGCGGTCCATGCGCTCGATCGTCGTCACCGTGGTGTCGTGGAAGAGCCCGGTGGTGGCCGCGGCCAGCAGGTCGAACTCCCGCTTCGAGTGCTGGTCCAGGGTGCTGAAGGCCACCGGCATGCCGCTCGAGAGCTCCACCACGCCCGCGGCCACCCCGCTCGGCAGGCCGCGCACCAGCCGCTCCAGGTCGGCCTGCCGCAGGCGGCCCACCGCCTCGGGGCGCGCCCCGGCCTCCTCGCCGGCCCCTCCCTGCGCCGCGGGTGTGCGCACGAACTGCAGGATCGTCTCCCCGCTCACGCCGGCCGCAGCTCCATGCGGCAGCTCTCTCCGGCCACCGGCACCTCGTAGCGGTACTTGGTGCCCACGAACGCCGAGAGCAACCCCGCCCAGTACTCGTGGAAGAGGTGGCAGAGGAGCGCCTGCCCGACCGTCTCCCCGGTGCTCTGCACCACCTTGCAGAGGCTGCAGGGGCGGAAGTCGAGCACCGCGGCCTCCCCCTCCAGGTGGAAGTCGAAGCCGTAGGAGAAGCGCTCGCGCAGCCCGCCGAGGACCTGCTCGAGCCCCGCCTCCTCGTACATCTCGGGCAGGTGGGCGGCGGCCATCGCCCCGGCCCGCCGCCCGATCGCCCGGTAGCCCGAGCCGATCGTCTCGGTGACCGTCCCGGCGAGCGCCCGCAGGCGCGCTGCGACGTCGCTCCACGCCTCCTCGAGATCGGCCGGGGTGAGGGCGTCGGCGAGCGGCTGCTCCTGGAGGAAGCGGCGCATGAGCGCCGCATGCCCCTCGATGCGGTGGAACGGGCGCAACTGCAGGTAGTCGCCCACCTCGATGCAGCCCGACGGGCAGGCGTAGGCGCAGGAGAGACAGCCGATGCAGCGCTCGGCGTGGACCACCGTGGCGATGCCGTCCCCCTCGCGCAGGGCGAAGACCGCGACCGGGCAGAGGTCGGCGCAGAGCGTGCAGCCCCGGCAGCCCGGCTCCTCGATTCGCACCGTGGCCATGATCAGACCCTCCTCGCCGTCCGCACGACCTCGCCGCCGCGCCGCACCGTCACCTCCAGCCGCATCTCGCCGAGGCGGTGGGTGGCGCAGGAGAGGCAGGGGTCGTAGCAGCGGATCCCGAACTCGATGCCGTTGAGCAGCTCCGCGTCGCCGCGGTCGAGGTAGCGCTCGGCCGAGAGGCCGAGGGTGTCGTTGATCGCCAGGATGTTGTGCTGGGTGGCGACCACGAGGTTGGCGCGGGTGACGATCCCCCGTTCGTCGACGTCGTAGTCGTGGACGAGCACGCCGCGCGGCGCCTCGACGTGGGCGGTGGCCCGGCGCGGCTTGCCCTGCGGGATCCCCCGCACGTCGGGCGAGAGGATCTCCGGGTCGCGCGCGAGCTCGGCGAGCCGCTCGGCCGCGTGCAGCATCTCCACCAGCCGGGCGTAGTGGTACATGACCGTCTGGTGGCAGGGGAAGCCGCCGACCTCGCGGAAGCGCTCCAGCTCCGCCTGCGCGAGGGGGGTGCCGATGCGGTCGGCGCAGTTCAGGCGCGCCAGCGCCCCCACCCGGCAGGAGACCCGCCGCCCGTCCGGGTGGCGGAAGTAGACCGGCTTGGCGTAGGAGCGGGAGGTGGTCTCCTCCTCGAAGTACTTCCCCCAGTCGTCCTCGGGGAAGTCGAAGACCGACCCGTCGGGGGCTCGCAGCCGCAGGTCGCCGTCGTAGAGGTCGAGGGCGCCGTCCTTCACGGTACCGAGGTAGTGGGTCTCGAGCGGCAGCGAGAGGAGCAAGTCGCGCTTGGCGAGCAGGGCATCGCGCGAGCTGTCGACGAGCGCGGCGGCGAGCGGCACCGCCTGCTCGGCCAGCCGCACCAGCGCCGCGTGGCGCTCGCCGTCGAGCGGCGCCGCGAGCCCGCCGGCCACCGCCGACACCGGGTGCGTGCCGCGGCCGCCGATCACCTCGGTGACCCGCTGCCCGAGGCTGCGCAGGTCGAGCGCCTTGCGGGCCACCTCGGGGAAGGCCCGCAGCATCGCCACGATGTTGCGGTCGGCGGGATCGGCGTCGACCCCGAAGAGGAGGTCGGGCGCCGCGAGGGCGAAGAAGTGGACGGCGTGCGAGTGGAGGATCGACCCGAAGTTCAGAGCCTCCCGCAGAAGGGTCGCGCCCCGCGGGGGGGTGATGCCGAAGACCTTGTCGACTGCCCTCGCCGAGGACAGATGGTGGGCCTGCGGTCAAGTGCCGCAGATGCGCGACGTCACCGTCGGCATCATCTCGACCTGCATGCCGCGCAGGACGGTCTCGAAGCCGCGGAAGTCCATCACCTTGAAGGCGGAGCTGCGGACCTTGCCGGCGTCGTCGAGCTCGATCTCGACGCGGGCGTGACCCTCGATGCGCGTGACGGGATCGATGGCGATGGTGCGGCTCATGCGGTACCTCCTGCGGGAGTCGGCGACTGCGTCCACTTCTTGAGCAGGAACGTCGGCTTCTGGCGGAAGACGGGAGAGGCCATGGCGTAGGCGAAGTGGGTCTTCGCCTGGCGCTCGATTTCGGCCACGATCTCCGCTTCCGGGATCTGGGTCAGGTGGCTCATGCGCAGCGCCACCTCGCTGCGCACGTCCTTCTGGGGCTCGAGGATGACGGGCTCGGAGGGGCCACCGCAGGAGAAGCAGGGGACCCCCACCTTGGTGCAGGGGGCGAGGCAGCGGTCGAGGGTGACCGAGCCGAAGCAGAGGCAGCCCTGGGAGAGGAAGCAGATCTCCGGGTCGAACTCGCCCTCGAAGGCGCGGCGCAGCGTCTTGCGGTCGGTCTTGACCATCTTCCGCTCGCAGCGGAAGCAGACGCTGTGGCGCCCGATCCCCGGCGCGCGGCCGCGCACCAGCGACATCAGGGCCTCGAAGATGAACGCCGGGTGCGGCGGACAGCCGGGCAGGTAGAGGTCGACCTCGATCTCGCTGTCGAGCGGGCGGTTGCCCGCCAGCAGCCGCGGCACGTCGGTGGGCACCTCGGAGGTCACGGTGCTGGCGTTGCTCCGGTACGCCCCGTCGAGCAGCTCGTCGGTGGTGTGGGGATAGGCCGAGGAGTGCGGCCCGCCGTAGACCGGGCAGGTGCCGAAGGCGAGGATCGACTTGCAGAGGCGGCGCATCTCGCGCGCCGCGTGCCGGTCGTGCTCGGTGCGGATCGAGCCGGTGAGGATCCCCACGTCGGCCGCGACGTACTCCTTGACGTCCATCAGGATCGGGATGCGCACGAGCTCGATCTCGTCGAGCACCTCGAGCAGCTTCTCGTGCAGGTCGACGATGCCGAGCTCACAGCCCGAGCAACCCGACAGCCACTCGATCGACACGCGGGCCTTGGCGCTCATCCCCGCCCCCTATCGCTCCACCGTGAGGACCTTCAGGCAGGCGTTCTCGCCGGCGTGGAGGATCTCGAGGTTGGCCGTGCCGCCGTGGATCTTCTCGACCAGGCCGCAGAAGAGGCCGTGGTTCATGAGGCAGAGGGAGAGTTTCTGGGGGTGCCCGTAGCGGAAGAGCGAGCAGCGCACCATGCAGTTGTCGAAGACCAGGTGCAGCTTGCGCTTGCCGCCCTCCTCGGTGATCAGGCTCTCCTGGCCGGCCGGCTGGTAGGGCTGGAAGCGCCAGCGAAGCCCGAGCCGGCACATCTCGTCCCAGACCTTGTCGAGCGCCACCAGGAGGTCGTCCTTCTCCTCGGCGGCCACCTCGGTCCTGCGGCCGGTGGTACGCCCGGCGCGGTAGGTGATCGCCCCCGCGCCGCGGCCCATGGTGTCCTCGAGGCCGGCGGCGATCGAGGCGAGGAAGACCATCAGCCCCTGCACCGTCTCGAGCTCCTGACTCTGGTTCACGGTCACCTCCTCGTTCAGGCCGCCGCGGACGGCGCGTCCGCGGCGGCGGATCGGCCCGGGGTGCCGTCGAGCAGCCGCTCGACCGCCGCCACCGCCCGCCCGCACGCCGCCTCCTCCTGCTCCGGCTCCAGCCCCCCGGTCTCGACCTGCACCAGCGCGATCCGCCGCGGGAGGCGCTCGGGATAGAGCTCGCGGGCGATCGCCAGGACCTCCAGGGGACCGATCTGGTGGGTGCCGGTGGGCAGCGGGAGGGCGGCCTCGGGGTCGGGGTGGGAGACCAGGACCTCGCCCGGGGCCGTGCGCCCGACACAGGCGTCGACCAGGATCAGGAGCTCCTGCCCGGAGAGGCGGTCGAGGAGGCCCAGGCCGGTGGTGCCGACGTCGGCCAGCGCGACGCCGGGACGGCGCCGCCCGGCGAGCTCGCGGAGCACCCGCGGTCCGACCCGGTCGACCGCCATCAGCCAGTTGCCGCAGCCGACCACGGTCACCGGGGGAGCCGGAAGCCCGCGCGTCCAGGGCTCCAGGTCGGCTTGCATCCACCCGCTGGCCTGTCGATCGCTCGTCACGACCTGGCCCTCTCCTCTCTGCGCCTGGCCCACGGATGGGCCCGCGCGGCGCGGGAGCCGACCCTTCCCGGCCCGCGTATCATGATGCGATCACATCACTCGCGCGCCACCCGAACAGGCTGGTGTTTCCCTGCCCCCGAGCACTGGTGCCGGCGCCGGGAGGGGCGGCGGCGCGATAGAGTGCGCCCGCGGGCGCCGCGCAAGCGGCCGCTTCCCGCGCTCCCGTCCACTCCCCGAGCGAGGTCTCCCGGATGCCGCAGTTCATCTACCACATGAAGAACCTGCGCAAGGTCACGCCGCAGGGCAAGGAGATCCTCAAGGGGATCTGGCTGTCGTTCTTCCACGGCGCCAAGATCGGCGTCATCGGCCACAACGGGGCCGGCAAGTCGACGCTCTTGCGGATCATGGCCGGGCTCGACCCCGACTTCGACGGCGAGGCGAAGCTGCTCGACGGATTCACGGCCGGCATGCTGCCGCAGGAGCCGGTGCTGCCGGCGGGCAAGACCGTACAGGAGGTGGTCGAGGAGGCGGTCGAGGGCAAGAAGGCGATCCTCGCGCGCTACGACGAGCTGGCCGCGAACTACTCCGACGAGACCGCCGCCGAGATGGGGCGCCTCCAGGACCAGATCGACGCCCAGAACCTCTGGGAGCTCGACCGCCATCTCGAGGTGGCGATGGACGCCCTGCGCCTCCCCCCCGCCGACCAGGAGGTCTCGACCCTCTCGGGCGGCGAGAAGCGGCGCGTGGCGCTCTGCCGCCTGCTCCTGACCGAGCCCGACCTGCTGCTCCTCGACGAGCCGACGAACCACCTCGACGCCGAGTCGGTGGCCTGGCTCGAGCACCACCTGCAGGAGTACAAGGGGACGGTGGTCGCCATCACCCACGACCGCTACTTCCTCGACAACGTCGCCGGCTGGATCCTCGAGCTC
>JAHDVN010000596.1 GCA_023384635.1 Thermoanaerobaculia bacterium | reverse complement strand
CCGCCCCGCCCCCCCGCGCGCCGAGGCCCTTCTCGCCGAGGCGCTCCCGGACGTCCAGCCACTCGACCGGGACGGTCCGGGCCGGGTGTCGCGGCGTCCGGCCGTCGCGCCGCCGCCGGCGCCGGTGGCTCCCATCCCTCGCCGGGCCGGCGGCTTCCACGTCGAGTGGCACGGCGAGCGGGTCGCCGGCTGGCGGGGCGAGCTCCCGCCGCGCGAGTTCGACACCGCCGGCCGCGCGACGATCCCCGCCGCCGCCACCCTCGACCTCCACGGCCTCGACCGCGAGGCGGCGCGCGAGCGGCTCGCCCGTTTCCTCGCCGAGAGCGCCCGGCGCGGGCAGCGCACGGTGCTCGTCGTCACCGGCCACGGCCGCCGGCGCGAGGGGGCCGGGGTGCTGCGCCGCGAGGTGCCGCGCTGGCTCTCGACCCCGCCGCTCGCCGCGCGCGTCGCCGCCTTCGCCTCGGCGCCGGCCGCGGAGGGCGGCGCCGGCGCACTCCGGGTCCTCCTGGGCCCGCAGCGGTGAGATCGCCGGGCGGTCCGGGGGCCGTTGCTATGATGCCCGGCGTGCCGCAGCCCCTCCACTCGACCACCGTGCTCCTCGTGCGCCGCGACGGCGCCGTCTGTCTCGCCAGCGACGGGCAAGTGACGCTCGGCAACACGGTGCTCAAGCGCGGGGCGAGCAAGGTGAAGCGGGCCGGCGGCGGCAAGGTGCTGGTCGGCTTCGCCGGCGGCGCGGCCGACGGCCTCGCCCTCTTCACCCGCTTCGAGGCCAAGCTCGACGAGTTCCGGGGCAACCTGGAGCGGGCCGTGGTCGAGCTCGCCAAGGACTGGCGCACGGACCGGGCGCTGCGGCAGCTCGAGGCGATGATGATCGTCGCCGACCGGGAGCGCAGCTACCTCGTCTCCGGCACCGGCGACCTGCTCCAGCCCGACGAGGACGGCCTGCTCGCGGTCGGCTCCGGCGGGCCCCACGCGCTCGCCGCCGCCCGCGCCCTGATGCGCCACACGGCGCTGCCGGCGCGCGAGATCGCCGAGTCGGCGATGGCGATCGCCGCCGAGCTCTGCATTTACACCAACGACCGCCTCGCCATCGAGGAGCTGTGATTCCCGAGCCCGAGATCCCGCCGGCGCTCGAGGACCTCCCCCCGCGCCAGATCGTCGCCGAGCTCGACCGCCACGTGGTCGGCCAGGCGGCAGCGAAGCGGGCGGTGGCGATCGCGCTGCGCAACCGGTGGCGGCGCCAGCGTCTCCCCGCCGCGGTGGCCGAGGAGATCGTGCCGAAGAACATCCTCATGATCGGCCCCACCGGGGTGGGCAAGACGGAGATCGCCCGCC
>JAHDVN010000595.1 GCA_023384635.1 Thermoanaerobaculia bacterium | reverse complement strand
CTATTTGGTCGCTTATGCCTCCGATTGAATCCATGACGAAAGCCTTTGATGCTTCGTAACGTTTGGGCAAATGGCTTTGAAGCAATTTGAGCCAATTCTCTTCCGTAGCATCACCTTTTGATACAGAATGAACATTTGCGCTACTGCTTGCTCGAAGACTGGCTTCCAGAGTTTCTTGTAACGCATGGGCGATTTTATGCAATTGATTTTCCATAAAGGTTATCCCTGCCTTTGAGGTGGCACTCCTAGTTGTATTAACAGTTGAATTCGAGATTTACTCCAACTCCCGGCGATACGCCCATACTGGAATGGACTGATCCACCTTCTTGGTGTGCGCAGGAATACGGTCGTAGCTTCGTTCATCATGTGATTATAAGACTTTGGATGGTGATAATTTAGATGAAAATCGCAGTGAAAGGGTAATCTCGCATGAACGGCTGCAACAATATTTGGTTAGGTATAGTTCTATATAGACAACAAGCCCCTATTTGGTTGAAAATCAGGGGCTTTTTTGTTTTAACTTTGTTCTTGTTGAACTGGTAAATAATTCTGATGCACTAATTAAAGTGGCGGGACGGGGATGCACTTAATAATCGTTACTTATCTGATCTGAGAAATAAACCGCTATATAAACCACGGCGTTTTTTCAAGCACTTGGTGAAGTTTAAAGGACTCGGATTGCCTTAGAAACGCGTCCGTTAAGTAGGCAATATCACCAGCATATTTTATGGTAATGGGTTCGCCGCACAGGGAGTCTGTTGATGACCAATTAAGCTTTGTCAAACTAAGAATTTGGTTGGCTAATGCTTTTAGATCAGTTTGTGGTTTGTTTTCACCATTTGGTGGCTCAACCCATATACTAACTTCAAGAGGTTTTGGGGTCCCAATTGCTTTACGGTAAGGATTATATCCAGTCGTTGAAATAACAATCTGCCTTGGAGAAGTTATCACGTAACTACCACGGCTCATGCTGCCATCAGTTTCAGGACGGTTGTCGTATAGTCTTATATTGTGGTGAGAGTTGATCGAGACAAAGTGATACGTGCCTTGTGGTCGAATGCGTCGGGCGGCTGAAACAATTACTGCGATATCGTCTTTAGAAAACTTCGCTGAATAGTGAAAATAAATATTTGGCTTATCAGATAAAGAACTTGTTTGAGTTATCTGTTTTAACGTATTTTCTGCAAGTTGAGCGAAAAACGTACTTCGCTCTTCATAGGAAAAGGCATCAGTGTTTCCAGAATAGAAGTCCCAGTTGCCAAATTTATTAAAGACGGTTGAATAACCTAATAGCCGTCTCAACCCTTTAGAGTGGCTTTGTGTGTAGGATAGGCCT
>JAHDVN010000594.1 GCA_023384635.1 Thermoanaerobaculia bacterium | reverse complement strand
CGCCCTGCTCTGCCTGGCGACACGGATTCAACGCTCGCTGCCGATCGCCGACGACATGGTGCTCGTGTCGCGAGACGCGCTGGAGCAGGCCGCAGCGAGCGCCCGCGCGAAGATCCTCGAGCGCATGCGTCGCTCGGCGAGAGGGGGCGCATGAGCCGACCCGCGACCGCTGCCGAGCTCGACGGCTTCCGCGCCGTGCTGGACACGCTCCTCGCCGAAGCGTGGCTCGCGGCCCTGCGCGGCCGTCCCGACGTCGCCGCGCTTTTCCTCGAGGCCGCGGCGCCGGGCCTGGCGCTGCTCGCCGGCGTCGCTCGACGAACCGGAGGCCCGTCGTGAGCGCCTCGACCAGCCGGGTCTTCTCGTCCGTGACGCTCGCGAGCGGGGTCGTGCGCATGATCGGCGCCATGGCGTGGCCCGGCGAAACGCCGAGCGTGAGCGTCACGCGGTACGACGGCGGCCGCCGCATCGGGCGCACGGCCTTCTACGTTGGACCCGCGGTCGACGCCCTGGTCGAGGCATTGCGCCGCGCCGGCGAGTCGCGGTTCAGCGGGAGAGAGGTAGTAGCCCTCTTGCCGCACGGGAGGGAGCTGGAGCTCGAGATCTCCGTCGAGCGCTCGCACAGCCGCGGCGCGGTCGTGACGTTCGTCCGTGTCCGCCGCCATGACCGCGAGCGCGTGGGCAACGCCACGGTCATCTCCGGCTCAGAGCGCTCATCCCTTGGCCACGCCTGCAGGTGGGCACGCGAAGCGGCCGCGCAGCGCCAAGAGGACGATGACGTCGAGCGCTTCCCGGGCACGGAGGCGCCATGAGCGGGCCGCTCGGCAATCCGCGATGGGGCGAGCTCATCGGGCGCACCACGCCCTCGAGCGAAGAGCTCCGGATCCTGCTCTGCGTGTACGCGCAGGAGCGGCTCGGGTTCGTGCTCGAGTGCGGTGCCGAGCTCGCCCTCGTGTTCGCGGTCATCGTGGCCGAGCGCGAGGCCGAGATCGTTGAGCTCGCGCGACAACATCACCGCGGCAGCGCCGCACAGCAGCAGAAGGACCTTTCATGAAAGCCAGCATGATCCCGACGGAGAACGAATTGCGCACACAGGCGGTCGAGGCGCGCCTGCGTCGAGAGCACGACGAGAGCGCCGAGAAGAACGCGCGGCTACGGCTCGAGCGGCTCGAGCAGCTCGAGGCCGATGCGAAGCAGGTGCGGGGGCCGCGGCGCGAGCTGATCTTGCCCGTGGTGTCGGAGCTGGTCGCCAAGGCCCGCGCCGACTTCAAGCGCTACGACGTCGCCGAGAAGGCGCTCGACCGCGCCGAGGCCGAGTGCCGGAAGGCCGCGAGCGCTGTCG
>JAHDVN010000128.1 GCA_023384635.1 Thermoanaerobaculia bacterium | reverse complement strand
TCCGCGGCGAGCAGGCCTTCGATCGTCTTGAGCGCGAAGGGCAGCGCCTCGCGCACCAGCTCGGGGTCGTCGTCGGCGCCCCAGCTCGCGCCGCCGGCGGCGAGCGCGCCGCCCGCCGCCCGCGCGGCGAGCCGTTGGAGCGAGCAGCCGGCGAGGGCGAGGGCGAGCAGGAGAGCCGCGGCGAGGCGCGCGGCCCGCCGGCCTCCGCGGTGCAGTCTTCCGGGCGGTCTCATGGCGGTCCTCGCGGGGATGGTAGCCGATCCGGCTCCGGTCCGACGCGGGCCAGGGCGATCCTCCCGTCCGTTGGGGCGGGGCGGCGCGCCGCATCGCGGCGCTACGATCGCCGCGGCGTGGCCTCACCGCCCGCGCGCCGTGCGGCTCCGGCCTCCGGGAGGCCGAGCGGGTGCGCGGTGCGGACCGACCGGGCCCCCCGCGTTGGGCGGGGGGGCCAGCGGGGAGGGAGCCCGGAATGTGCCTCGGCGTCGGCGTCGACCGGCTGGGGGGGGCGCGCTGCGAGCGCGCCGCGGCCGAGCACGGGGCCGACTTCGCGCGCGCCTTCTGCACCCCGGCCGAGCTCGACGCCTGCGCCGCGAGCCGCGAGGCGCGGCGCGAGCAGGCGCTCCGTTTCGCGGCCAAGGAGGCCCTCTTCAAGGCGCTCGCGCTCGCCGACCGGGACGGTGCCACCTGGCGGGAGGCCGAAGTGGAGAGCGTCGCCACCTCTCCGCCCCGGCTGCGCCTGCACGGCCGGCTCGCCGCACTCGCCCGCTCGCGCGGCGTCCGCCGCGTCCACCTCGCCCTGACCGCCGCCCCCGGCCTCGCCGCGGCGGCGGTCCTCCTGGAGGGCGAGCCCCCCGAATCGCACCCAGAGGAGACCCCCCGATGAGTCCCGTCACCCTCGAAACGGACCGCTTCGTCCACGGCGCGTGGGGGGAGGCCGCGCACGACCTCGAGTGGCACCCGGGCCGGCCGCTGAACATCGGCTGGCACTGCAGCGACCGCCTCTGCCGGCTCGGCCTGGGGGAGAAGCCGGCGCTGCTCTGGGAGGACCACCAGGGCAACGCCCGGCGCTACACCTTCGACGACCTCCGGGTGCTCACCAACACCATGGCGGAGTACCTGCGCCACGCGGCGGGCCTGCATCCCGGCGAGCGGATCTGCCTCTTCCTCGACCGCGTGCCGGAGCTCTACTTCGGCTTCCTCGCCATCCTGAAGATGGGCGGCATCGCGCAGCCGCTCTTCTCCGCCTTCGGCGACGACTCGCTCTGGACGCGCCTCGACAACGCCGGCACTGCCGCCGTGGTCACGCAGCGCAAGCACCTGGGCAAGGTGCGCCGCGCGCGCGAGCGGCTCCCCGAGCTGCGCGCGGTGATCGTGGTCGACGCCGGCGACCTCGCGCTCGCCCCGGGCGAGCTGGCGCTCGACCTCGAGCGCCTCCCCCGCGTCGAGCGCTTCGCCGGCCACGCCACCGAGGCCGAGGCACCCTCGGTCCTCCACTACACCTCCGGCACCACCGGCCAGCCGAAGGGGGCGCAGCACGTCCACCTCTCGGTGCTCGGCCAGTACCTCACGGCGCGGCGCGTGCTTGACCTCCGGCCCGACGACGTGTACTGGTGCAACGCCGACCCGGGGTGGGTCACCGGCACCTCGTACGGGATCATCGGGCCGTGGGCGAACGGGATTACCCAGGCGGTGCTCGACGCCGGCTTCCAGAGCGACCGCTGGTACGCCTTCCTGGAGAAGTACCGGGTGACCGTCTGGTACTCGGCGCCCACCGCGATCCGGCTGCTGATGCGCGACGGCTCCGAGCTGGCGCGACGCTACGATCTCTCGGCGCTGCGCCATCTCGCGAGCGTGGGCGAGCCGCTGAACCCGGAGGCGGTGGTCTGGTCGCGGGAGACGTTCGGGCGGCCGTTCCACGACACCTACTGGCAGACCGAGACCGGTTCGATCGTGGTCGCCAACCTGCCGGGGATGGAGGTGAAGCCCGGTTCGATGGGCAAGCCGTTCCCCGGGGTGACGGCGACGGTCGTCGACCCGCAGAGCGGCGAGCCGGTCGGCCAGCCGGGGCGCGCCGGGCTGCTCGCCCTGCGCCCCGACTTCCCGTCGATCATCCGCTCCTACTGGCGCAACCCGGAGGCGTTCGCCGCCAAGTTCCGCAACGGCTGGTACCTCACCGGCGACCGGGCGAGCATCGACGGCGACGGCTACTTCTGGTTCGTCGGCCGCGACGACGACGTGATCAACACCGGCGGCCACCTGGTGGGGCCGTTCGAGATCGAGTCGGCGATGCTGGAGCATCCGGCGGTGGCCGAGTCGGCGGCGGTGGCCAAGCCGGACCCGGTGAACATGGAGGTGGTCAAGGCGTTCGTCGTCCTCAAGCCGGGCCGGGAGGTGGACGACGAGCTGGAGCTGGAGATCATGAACACCTTGCGCAAGCGCCTCTCGCCGCTCGCCATGCCGCAGGAGATCGCGTTCGTCCCCTCGCTGCCGAAGACGCGCAGCGGCAAGATCATGCGCCGCGTGCTGCGCGCCCAGGAGTGGGGCGAGCCGGTCGGCGACCTCTCGACGATGATGGAAGACTAGGAGGATCCGATGAACGAGCTGCAGAAGCTGGTCCGCGACTACGTGGTCAGGGAGTACCTCGAGGAGGGGGACACGAGGACGATCGATCTCGACACCCCGCTGATCTCCGGCGGCATCGTCGACTCGTTCTCGATGGTCTCGCTCAAGCGCTTCCTCGAGAAGAAGTGCGCCCTCCAGATCCCCGACGCGGAGGCGACTCCGGCCGCCTTCGACAGCGTGCGGTCGATCGTGGATCTGGTCGCTCGGCTGGGCGGCAAGGGGCCGGCGGGCTGAGGCCCGCGGCGGCGGCGAAGGGAAGGCGCGACATGGCATACGCGAGCGAGACCCGCGAGCGCCTGCGGCGCGAGATCGAGACGATCCGCGAGGCGGGGCTGTTCAAGGAGGAGCGGTTCATCCACGCCCCGCAGGGGGCGGAGATCGAAGTCGAGTTCCCGGCCGGCGAGGCGGCGCGGCCGGTGATCAACCTCTGCGCCAACAACTACCTCGGCCTCTCCAGCCACCCCGAGGTGCTGGCGGCGGCCCACGCCGGCCTCGACCGCCGCGGCTACGGCATGTCCTCGGTGCGCTTCATCTGCGGCACCCAGGACATCCACCGCGAGCTGGAGACGGCGCTCACCGCGTTCCTCGGCACCGAGGACACGCTCCTCTTCCCCTCCTGCATGGACGCCAATGCCGGCGTCTTCGAGGCGCTCTTCGACGACCAGGACGTGCTCATCGCCGACCGCCTGGTGCACGCCTCGATCGTCGACGGCATGCGCCTGTCGAAGGCGATGCGGGACACCTACAAGCACGCCGACATGGGGCACCTGGAGGAGAAGCTCGCCGAGCACCAGGACCGCCGCACGCGCGTGATCGTCACCGACGGCGTCTTCTCGATGGACGGCGACGTCGCCCCGCTCGACCAGATCGTGGCCCTCGCCGAGCGGTACGATGCGATGGTCTTCGTCGACGACTCGCACTCCTCCGGCTTCATGGGCGCCACCGGGCGGGGGACGCACGAGGCGAAAGGGGTGATGGGGAGGATCGACATCATCACGACGACCCTCGGCAAGGCCCTGGGCGGCGCCTCCGGCGGCTGCGTCTCGGGCCGGGCCGAGCTGGTCGAGCTCTGCCGCCAGCGGGCGCGGCCGTACCTCTTCTCGAACTCGGTGCCGCCGGTGATCGTCGCCGCTGCCCTCAAGGTGCTCGAGCTGGTCGGCCGCACCACCGAGCGGCGCGACAAGCTGGAGGAGAACGCCCGCTACTGGCGGCGGCTCCTCACCGAGGCCGGGTTCGACCTCAAGGCCGGGGAGAGCCCGATCGTGCCGGTGATGCTCTACAACGCGAAGCTCGCCCAGGAGGTGTCGCGCGACCTCTTCGCGGAGGGGATCTACGTGGTCGGCTTCTTCTTCCCCGTGGTGGCGAAGGGGCAGGCGCGGATCCGCACGCAGCTGTCGGCGGCGCACGAGAAGCACCACCTCGACCGCGCCATCGAGGCGTTCGCGAAGGTCGGCAGCAGGCACGGAGTGCTGGGGTTGGGCCGCGACGAGATCGTCGCCCGCTTCGGGCTCTGAGGCAGGGGAGGAGATCGGCGATGGTCACGGCGAGAGTGGAGGAGCCCCCGCCGTCGGCGGAGGCGGCGCGGGTCGAGCGCGAGCTCGCGGAGCGGGGCTGGGAGGTCTCCTCCCATCTGCTCTGGGTGACGGTGGCGCGGCGGGGCGGGGAGGCGGAGCAGGCCGAGGGCCGGACCCGCGAGGAGGCGCTCGCGCGGCTGGTCGAGGCCTTGCGGCTCGACGAAGGAGCGCGCCTGCCGTAGCGCTCCCGAACGGGCGGTCAGCCGCCCGGGCAGAGGACGAGGAGGCGGTCGGCCTCCGCGCGCACGGTGGCGCGGCGGGGGTCGCAGCGGCCGAGGTCGAGCACGAGATGCTGCTCGTTGCCGCGCGCGCCGGCGTGGAGGCCGAAGCGCACGGCCAGCACCTCGGCGGTTCCGACCTCCACCCGGTTCGGGCGGTACGGGCGGGTGATGCCGCGCAGCTTGAGGAGCAGACGCGGGTTCTCCCCCGGCATCGCGGCGAACGACCAGTCGCCCTGGGCGATGCTGCCGTCGAGGAGGACGGCGACCTCGGTGCCGCCGCCGGCCGTCTCCCAGCGCAGCTCGCGGACGCCCCCGAAGCGCGCGGCCGGGACGGCGGGGGCGGGCTCCGGCGTCCCGGGCGGCGCCGCCGTCGGGATGGCCGTCGCCGCACCGACGGGGGCCGCGGCCGGGTCCGCCGGGCTCGCGGCCGGCGCGGTCGCGGCGGCTGGCGGGGATCCGGACTCTCCGGCCGGCGCCGCGGCGGCTGCGACCTCCTGCGGCGCGAAGCGCGAGCCGGCCGGCCACCAGAGCCAGGCGGCGCCGGCGAGGCCGAGCAGCAGCAGGGCGGCGAGGCCGCCCCAGATCCAGCCGCGTCCACTCCGGGAGGCGGGCGCGAGCTCCTCGATCTCGTCGTACCCCGCAAGATCGCCACCCGCGGCCGCCGGATCGTCGTTCCAGGCCGGCCGGTCGGGGGTCCAGGGCGTCGCCTCCGGCAGGCGCCACGCCTCCGCGGCAGCTGCCGGCGCGGGGAGCGGCGCGGCGCTCTCCCAGGAGCTCGTGAAGGAGTCCGAGGCGGGTTCGGCGGCTGCGAGCGGCGCCGGCTCCGGGGCCGGAGACCAGGCCGGCTCCTCGGCCGGCGAGGAATCCCAGTCCTCCGCCTCGAGACCGGTGAAGGCCGAAGCGGCGGGCACCTCCTCTCGCAGCTCGCCCTCGTCCTCCGCCGCCCCGGGCCCGTCGACGGCGAGGCGGAACGGCTCGGCCGGGGGCGCCGCGGCGCCCGCCTCGGTCTCGTCTCCGGCGACGGCGCTCGGGCCGCCGAGCGACTCCTCGAGGTACTCGAAGAGTGCCTGGGCGAGGTGCTCGCGGCTGCGGGGGTCGACCTCGAGGAACTCGATCCCCATGCCGGCCGGCAGCCCCGGCCCCTCGTAGCGCGGCCGCGCCCACACCACCTGGCCGATCCCCTGGACCGGCTGGCGCTGCTGGCCGACGAGGCACTCGAATACGAGCCGCGAGCCGACCGGGTGCGGCTCCGGGTGCTTGACGAACATCCCGGTCGCCGAGAGGTTGGCGGAGAAGCCGTTCTGGTAGGAGACCTCGCCCTCGAAGTGGAGGCGCACCACCGCCTCGAGCGGCACACGGGTCGCCCGGCTGAAGCTCTTCTGGGTCGTCTCTTCGGTGCTCATGAGGGCTGCGTCGAGAGCTTCTCCCAGTCGTTGGCGTCGGCCTCGAGGGCGAGCGCGAGGCTGCCCGCGGCGCCGGCGAAAACGGGGTCGGCGACGCGCGCCACGCGGCCGCCGCCGATCTCGGCGAGCGCCCCCTCGAGCGCCCGGTCGAGCCCCCGCATCAGCGAGGCGCGGCCGGAGAGGAAGACGTTCTTGCGGACCCGCTCCTGGTACTCGGGCTCCACCGCCGCCACGAGGTCGAGGAGGGTCTCGGAGAGCGGAGGCAGCAGGCTCTCGCAGGCGGCGCGCAGCTCGTCGGTGATGTCGATCTCCACCGGCCGGCCGTGGGCCGGTGCGCTGACGCGGATTCTCTCCCCCGGCTCGCCGACGAAGGCGTGCGCCTCCTTCCAGGAGCGGACCATGTGGGGCGAGAACTGCACTTCGGGGTGGCGGTCGGCGATCAGCTTGGCGAGCAGCTCGTCGACCGAGTCGCCGGCCTTGGTGAGGGTGCGCTGGTCCTCCTCGGTGGGGTAGCGCCCCTTCATCACGCAGAAGTCGGTGGTGCCGGCGCCGATGTCCACGATCAGGGTGTGGAGGAGCGCCTCCTCGCCGTAGGCGACCGCGAACGGCTCGGAGACGATCATGAGCCCGTCGACGATGCCGCGCAGGATGTCGCGCAGCTGCTGCTTGTTGACGCGGAGCGCCTCGGCCGGGACCCCGACCACCGCCCGCACCGGGCCGCCGTGGCCGTTCCTGGCGAGCCCCACCAGGTGCGAGAGCAGCTCGCGCACCGCCGCCAGATCCTTCTCCGAGCCCTCCTTCACCAGCCCCTGCTCGAGCGGGCGGTGGAGGTCGAGCAGGGTGCGGTTCTCGAGCGCCTCGGCGCCCACCAGCACCGGCTTCTTCACGACCTTGCGTGCCACCATGTCGACCGGCCAGCCGACGAAGCTGTCGACGACGTGGCGCTCGCCGTTGGAGGCGGCGATGGCGCTCTGGGAGGTTCCGAGGTCGATTCCGACGTAGAGCAGGTTCTCCTTGGCGCTCATCGTTGCGCGCTCCTCTGCAGGGAAGGGCCACCGCCCGCGGGGGCGTGGCGGTCGGCGTAGGCGCGGACCCCGTCGAGCAGGGCCCGGGCGATCCGGTCGCGGTACTCGGGCTGGGCGAGCAGCTTCGCCTCCTCCGGGTGCGAGAGGGAGGAGACCTCGGCCAGCACGGCGGGCATCTCGGTGGCCACGAGGACGAGGAACGGGGCGCTCTTCACGCCCCAGTTCTCGAGGCCGGGGTTCACCTCGCCGAGCGAGCGATGGAGCGCCTGCTGCACCGACGAGGCGGCGCGGGCCGACTCCTCCTGCCGGAGATCCTGGTAGATCCCCTCGAGCAGGCTGCGGATGTCGGCCCGCGAGTAGCCCGACTCGGCGTTCTCGGCGCTCGCGAGGCGGGTGAGGAAGGGATCGTCCGTGGGCCCGAGGTAGTAGGTCTCGACACCCCGCTCGCCGCGCGGGTCGGCGATCCAGTTGACGTGGATCGAGAGGAAGAGGTCGGCCGGCAGCGCGTTGGCGATGCGCGCCCGGTCGCGCAGCGAGATCCTCCGGTCGTCCTTCCGCGTGAGGTGGACCTCGAACCCGTCGGCGGCGAGCAGGTCGCGCAGCCGCAGGGCGAGGTCGAGCGTGATCTCCTTCTCGTGCAGCGCCCCGAGTGCGGTGCCGCCGTCTCCGCCGCCGTGTCCGGGATCCAGGACGATCCGCCGGGCGGCGAGGGGGAAGACCTCGCCTGCCACGCGCGCGGGAGCTCCTGCGGCGAGACCGGCGAGGCTCACGGCGGCGGCGGGGAGGGCCTGCGGGGGAGCGGGGGCGGGCGCCGCAGCGCGCCGCGCGGGCGCCTCGGGGGCGACGGAGAGGTGGGGGGCGGCGAGCACCGCGAGCGCGCCGGCCAGGAGCGCTCCCGCGACGAAGCCGAACGGGCCGCCGAGTCGCAGCGCGGGCCGCGGGCGGGGGCGCTCGGCGCGCCGTCCTTCGATCAGGGCCACGTTCTCGCGGATCGCGCCGGCGACGAGCTGACGCTTCAGGCGGGCCCGGGCCGCGCCCCCTCCCGTCCCCTGCGTCGCCCGCGCCATCGTCGGCTCCCCCGGGATCTCGCCGCCGGCAGGCGCCGCCTCAGGGCTCCCGCAGCTTGCGCAGCGCGGCGGCCATCGGCCCCAGGCCCTGGCCGTTGGCCTCGCGGCTCTTGCGCAGGTAGGCCTGGTAGTCGGCGCGGGAGCCCTCGAGCGTCTTGCCCTCGAGGGCGAGGGAGATGCGGCGCCGCTTGGCGTCCACCGCGGCGATCTGCAGCTTCACGCGCTTGCCGGGCGGGTACGCCTTGCCGAGCGATGCCCCGCGGGGCAGCCCGGTCTCGGAGGCGGGCAGCAGCCCGGTCAGCCCCGGCTCGAGCGCGATGAAGACGCCGAAGGCGGCGATCGTCTCGACCTTGCCCTCGACCATCGCCCCCTCGGGGTACTTCTGGGCCGCCTCCTTCCACGGGTCGGTGGTGGCCACCTCGCGCAGCGCGAGCGAGATGCGGTGACGCACCGGGTCGACCTCGCGGATCCAGCCCGAGACGGTTTCGCCGGGGGCGAGCGAGGGGTCGGAGAGCTCCTTGCCGAGCGGCAGTTGCGAGAGGTGGACCAGCCCTTCGAGGTTCGGCTCCACCTCGACGAAGAGGCCGAAGTCGGCCTTGCGCAGCACCTTGCCCGTGAACTGCGCTCCCGGCTGGTACTTCTCGACCACACCGGCCCACGGGTCGGGCTCGAGCGCCTTGATCGAGAGCGAGATCCGGTTGCCCTGCTGCCCGACCTTGAGGACCTTGACCTGGACCTCCTGGCCGACCTTGAGCACGTCGGCCGGCTTCTGGACCCGGTTGCGGCTGATCTCCGAGACGTGGACCAGACCCTCGACGCCGCCGAGGTCGACGAAGGCGCCGAACTCGGTGAGCGAGCGCACGCGGCCGGTGGCCACCGCTCCGGGCTGCAGCGAGTGGCGGATCTCCTCGGCGTGGCGCCGGCGCTCCTCGCGCAGCAGCGCCGCGCGGGTGAGCACCACGCGCCGGCCGTAGTCCTCGACGCGGAGGATGCGGAACTGGTACGCCTGGTCGAGGTAGCGGCCCGGCTCGTGGGCGTGGCCGATCTCCATCTCGGAGCGTGGGCAGAAGGCGGCGGTGGCGCCGAGCGCGACGTGGAAGCCGCCCTGGTTCCAGCCGATCACCTTCCCCTCGATCGCGGCGCCGGTGTCGTAGGCGACGCGCAGCGGCTCCGGGAGGTGCTCGAGGTTCTCCTCGACGACCTCCTCCTCGCCGGTCTCCCCCGCCGCCGGAGCGGTCGCCTCCACCGCCTCCGGCGCGCTCTCGGCGGCGGCTACCGCCTCCTCCGGAGCGGTCTCGCCGGGCTCGCCGGCCTCGACGGCCGGCGCCGCGACCTCCTCGGCCGGTGGCGCCGCGACCTCCTCGGCCGGTGGCGCCGGGGCCTCGACGGCCGCGGTTTCGGCCCGCGCTTCGGCCCGCGCTTCGGCCCGCGCTTCGGCCCGAGCTTCGGTCGGCGCTGCGGCCGGTGCTTCGGCTGGCGCTGCGGTCTGGACGGGGAGCGCGGCGGCCTGCTCGCTGGCGGCGGTCTC
>JAHDVN010000593.1 GCA_023384635.1 Thermoanaerobaculia bacterium | reverse complement strand
GGGCCGCTGAGGCGAGGCCCCGGCCCCTCTCGGCGGTGGAGCGAGCGATGAGCCAACCTCTGGTACGGGTCTGCGGCGTCCACAAGACCTTCCGCCGCGGCGGCGAACGGATCGACGTCCTCCAGGGCGTCTCGGTCGAGATGGCGGGCGGCGAGTTCCTGGCCCTCATGGGCCCGTCGGGCTCGGGCAAGTCGACGCTGCTCAATCTCCTCGGTGGGCTCGACCGGCCGAGCGCCGGGACGATCGAAGTCGCGGGGCTCGGGATCGACCGCCTCTCCGACTCGCGGCTCGCCGCCTGGCGGGCCCGCCACGTCGGCTTCGTCTTCCAGCTCTACAACCTGCTGCCGGCCCTCTCCGCCGAGCGGAACGTCGAGCTGCCGCTGCTGCTCACCTCGCTCTCGGCGGCGGAGCGGCGCCGGCACGTGGCGGCGGCCCTCGCCGTGGTCGGCCTCTCCGACCGCGCGAAGCACTACCCGCGCCAGCTCTCCGGCGGCCAGGAGCAGCGGGTCGCGATCGCGCGGGCGATCGTCACCGACCCGACGCTGCTGCTCTGCGACGAGCCGACCGGCGACCTCGACCGCAAGGCGGGCGACGAGGTGCTCGACCTGCTGGGCGCGCTCAACCGGGAGTTCGGCAAGACGATCGTCATGGTCACCCACGACCCCCACGCCGCCGAGCGCGCGGGGCGCGTGCTCCACCTCGACAAGGGGGTGCTGGCGGGGGCGGTTGCGTGAGGTTCTGGCCGCTCCTCTGGAGCAACCTCCAGCGCAGGAAGGCGCGCACCACCTTCACCCTGCTCTCGGTGGTCGTCGCCTTCGTCCTCTACGCCTACCTGGCGGCGATCCGCGTCGCCTTCGCCGGCGGCGTGGACGTCGCCGGGGCGGACCGGCTCGTCGTCACCCACAAGACGTCGATCATCATGCCGCTGCCGCAGAGCTACGAGCGGCGGATCGCGGGGATGGACGGCGTCGAGCTGGTCACCCACTCGACCTGGTTCGGGGGGATCTACCAGCAGCCCGACCGGAACTTCCAGACCGTCTTCCAGAGCCCGGTCGAGCCGGCCCGGTACATGGCGCTCTACCCGGAGTTCCTGCTGCCGCCCGAGCAGCTGGTTGCCTGGCTCGCCGACCGCGAGGGGGCGATCGTCGGCCGCCGCACCGCGGAGCGCTACGGCTGGAAGGTGGGCGACCGGGTCCCGATCCAGGCGACGATCTGGAAGAAGAAGGACGGCTCCGGCACCTGGGAGTTCAACCTGGTCGGGATCTACGACGGCGCCGAGCAGGGGACGGACACCACGCAGTTCCTCTTCCGCTACGACTACTTCGACGAGGCGCGCTGGTGGG
>JAHDVN010000592.1 GCA_023384635.1 Thermoanaerobaculia bacterium | reverse complement strand
TCACATCTAACCCAATCACACTTCTTGTTGCTGCAATGCGTCATAAGGTACGCCCTGCATGTGGGGCAAAGATCACCGGGCCGGTAAGGCTTGCGCCGCCTAAACACACCGGCAACACTCCTCTGCCCGCGCCCGCGCTGCATACTCCATAGACTGCGCCAGCAGCTTAGCTTTGTACGCCCAGTCGTCCAGCGACCCGCCGTTACGCAGCACTAGGTCATGCTTGATAAGGTCGGGGCGTTCAGACTGGTGGCCGTCGGACTCCCGCCCTGGCCGCTCGACGCGGACGATGGTACCGCCCCACGACCGCAACGCATCTGCCTCGTTCGGATAACGCACGTCAGTCACTACGTACATGCTATCAGGGGATTCGTGCATAGCGTCCAGCACCGGAGTTACCCACGCGTCGTCGCGCAAGTCCCGCACCTTGGCGCCTAGCTCCTGTAGCATCGGCCGGTGCTGGGCCTTCAAGCCGTCAGTCCAGCCGCACTGCTCCACCAGTTGCCGGTCCACCCGGGGCAGCGCACTCGACGCCGCGTCCTTCAGCCGGTCGGCGAACGCCAAGCGGTGCCACCCGTACTCGGCCATCCCCGCGGCCAACGAATCCTTACCTGACTGCGCGTACCCGCACAGCCCGACAAGCGCCCGCGGGCCTGCCGGGACTAGCGGTCCGTCGCCCTGCTCGAACCGCAGCACGGGTGTGCCGACCGCCCGTGCCACCATGACCTCTAGCGTGGCGCCCCACGACCGGTACCACCCTGGCAGCGTCACCACCGCAGCGTCCGTGATAACGCATGACAGGTCGTACCGCATCAAGTTGCGGACCATCTCGTCATCCCATGTTTCGGGGTTGCCGGGGTCGATCCCCGCTATCCGGTCCATCTCAGCGGGTGACGTGACAGCGTACCCCCGGTAGCGCAGCAGCGCCGCGGCCCGGTCGAAGGCGTCGTGATTCAGCCTCGGGTAACCACGCATCGGGCCAGACAAGAACAGTCTCGCAGCCATCGGTAACCTCTAACAATCTCTAATGCCGTGTAAGGCCCAGTCTTACATGTGTGGTGGCGCATCCTTGTGGTACGCCTCGATGTAGAGCAAGTCTGCGGGGTCGGTGCGAAGGTACATCGCGGCGCTTTCCAACCACTGCACATCCTCATGCAACGACCCGAGATCGTAGTTACATGCGGAGCACAGCAGCCCTCGCACCCGGCCCGTCTTGTGGTGGTGGTCAATGCACGCCGGGCGGCTGGGCGTAAACTTGCGCCCACAGATAGCGCACGCGCCAACCTGCCACTCTAGGATGCGGTTGTAGTCCTCGGCCGACAGCCCGTATACCGCTAGCTGCCGCC
>JAHDVN010000591.1 GCA_023384635.1 Thermoanaerobaculia bacterium | reverse complement strand
TGGACATGGTCGGGCGGCTGCGCGGCAACCGGCTCGCGATCCTCGGCTCGGAGTCGGCGGTGGAGTGGAGCGAGCTCCTGCCGCCCCTCTGCGAGCGGCGCGGCCTGCGCTGCAGCCTGTCGGGCGACGGCTACGGCCCCTCCGACCAGACGCCGTTCTACGCCGCCGGCGCGCCGGTGCTCCACTTCTTCACCGGCGCCCACGACGACTACCACCGCCCCTCGGACGACGCGCGGACGATCAACGCCGCCGGCGGGGCGCAGGTCGCGGGGCTGGTGGCCGAGACGGCGCTCGCCGTGGCCGCGCGAGAGCAGGGCCCGACCTACCAGGCGGTGCCGCCGCCGGTGCCGCAGGGGGACGTGCGCTCCTATGGCGCCTCTCTCGGCACGGTGCCGGACTTCAGCGGCGCGGGCGACGGCCGGCCCGGCGTGCTCCTCTCCGGCGTGCGGCCGGGGAGTCCGGCGGAAGCGGCGGGGATCCGGAAGGGCGACCGCCTGGTGCGGCTCGCCGGCCGGGAGATCCGCGACCTGAACGATTTCACCTTCGTCCTGCGGGGCGCCAAGCCGGGGCAGAAGACGATCGCGGTCGTCGAGCGGCTCGGCCAGCGCCTCGAGCTCGAGGTGACCTTCGGCGAAGCGCGGCGGGCGATGCGCTGAGAGCGTTCGCCACGGCAGGAGAGTAGACTCGTTCGCGAGCTCCTCGCCGTGGTGAGACCCGGCCCGCCGTTCCGCGCCGTCCTTCCGCTCCTCCTCCTGGGAGTGGGCGGCGCCCTCTCCGGTTGCCGCGAGGCCCCGGAACCGGCCGCTCCGGCCCGGCCGCTGCGCATCGCGCTGCCGGCCGAGCCGGCGATGCTCGATCCGCATCTGCAGGCGGAGTCGGTCGCCAACTCGATCCTCTCGAACCTCTACGAGGGCCTCACCGCGTTCGACGCCGAGATGGGGCTCGCGCCCGCCCTGGCAGTCGGCTGGGAGAGCCCCGACGAGCTCACCTGGGTACTCCGGCTGCGCCCCGGAGTCACCTTTCACGACGGCCGGCCTCTCACGGCACTCGACGTCCTCTTCAGCCTGCAGCGGGCGCGCGACCACCCCGAGAGCCGGGTTGCCAGCCACCTCGTGGCGGTCGGCTCCTGGCGCGCCCTCGGCCGGCAGGCGGTCGAGATCCGCACCCGGCGGCCGTACCCCATCCTCCTCAACAAGCTGGCGCTGGTGATGATCGTCCCGGCCGGCGCGCCGGCGCCGATCGAGGAGCCGGTGGGCACCGGACCGTACCGGCTGGCCGGCCGCCGGGAAGGTGCGATCGAGCTGCAGCCCCACGGCGCGCACTGGCGCGGGCCGGCCGTGCACCCG
>JAHDVN010000127.1:9109-9512 GCA_023384635.1 Thermoanaerobaculia bacterium | reverse complement strand
GCGGTCGGCCCTTCGGCGAAGAGCCGGGCCAGCTCCTCGCGCACCGCGGCCTCCGCCCGCGCCGCGGTGGCGGGCGAGGTCCCGACGTAGCAGACGAGCCGGCCGCGGTCGCGCGCCGCGCCGGCGGCCGCCTCCGCCGAGGCGGCGTAGGCGAGCCCCTCCCGCTCGCGGATGCGGGTCGGGATGCGCCCGGCGAGGCCGCTGCCCGCGCCGAGGACGACCCCGAGCAGCTCGAGCGCCGGCAGCTCCGGGTCGTCGCGGTGGACGGTGAGGCGGCCGAGGTAGAGGTGGGCCTGGTCGAGGGCGCGGGTCGCGATCTCGCGGCGCGGCTCGGGGTCGCCCGGGGGCGGCGGGGGCGCCGGCGGCGCGCCCGCGCCCGCCGGCAGCGCGGCGGCGAGCTCGG
>JAHDVN010000127.1:0-9099 GCA_023384635.1 Thermoanaerobaculia bacterium | reverse complement strand
CGACCCGCTCCTCGTCGATCGCCCCGGCCACGGTGAGCGCGCCCCCCCACCCGAGCGCGCGGCGGTGGTGGCGGGCGGCGTGGTCCGGGGTGAGCGCCGCGATCCCCGCGCTCGTCCCCTGGAGCGGCCGGCCGCGCGGGTGGGGGGCGTAGAGCTGGTCGAGGAAGGCGCGGCCGGTCGCGAGATCGGCCTGGTCGGCTTGGCTCGCGAGCTCCCCCTCCGCCTGGCGCCGCAGGAGGTCGCAGCGGTCGGCGGGGAAGGCCGGCTCGAGCAGGAGCTCGGCGAGCCAGTCGAGGGCGACCTCCCAGTCGCCGGCGAGCGCGTCGAGTGCTACCGCGTGCCCCTCGAAGCCGGCGAGCCCCTGGAGGAGCATGCCGCGGGCCTCGGTCTGCTCGGCCAGGGTGCGCCAGTCGCGGCGCCGGGTCCCTTCGGCGAGGAGCCGGCCCGCGAGGTAGCACTGGCCCGGGATCTCTTCCGAGCGCACGCCGCCGCGCAGCCAGGCGCGCACCGCCACCAGCGGCGCCCCCTCGACGCGGCGCACGCGCAGCGCCCAGCCGGGCGGTGCCGGGCTCACGGCAGCGACCATCCGAGGACCCCGCCCCGCTCCGGGTCGAGGAAGGCGCGGGCCGCGGCGTGGATCTCCTCGGGCCCGGCGGCGAGGGTGGCGGCGAGGGTGCGGCGCGGCTCGTCGAGGTCGAAGAGGGCGAGCGCGCCGCCGGCCACCAGCGCCTGCTCGTGGATCCGCTCGTGGGCGAGCACCCAGTCGGCGAGGAGCACCTGGCGCGCCCGCGCCACCTCGGCCTCCCCGGGCGGCTCGGCGCCGCAGCGGGCGAGCTCGGCGAGGAGCTCCCCTTCGACCCGCGCCGGCTCGACCCCGGGGAGCGCCTCCGCGGCGATCGCCAGGAAGCCGGCCTCGGCGCCGTCGTGGAGGTGCGCCGAGACCGCGAGGCAGGAGGGCTCCTCCTCGACCAGCCGCCGCTGCAGGCGGCTCGCCCGCCCGGAGGCGAGGAGCGCGGCGAGCAGGCGCAGCGGCGGGTGCGCCGGGTCGGAGGCGGGCGGGGCGGGCAGCGCCAGGAGGAGGCGCGGGACCTCCCCCTGGTGCCGCTCGACGCGCTGGAGCCCGGCGAGCGCCGGCAGCGGCGGAAGCGGCGGGCGGGCCGCCCCCCGGGACGGCAGCGGGCCGAACGCCTCCTCGATCCAGGCGCCGGCCTGCGGCCCGACGTCGCCCGCCACCACCAGCACCGCGTTGTCCGGGCCGTAGAAGCGGCGGTGGAAGTCCGCCAGCTCGGCCGGCCCGGTCGCCTCGAGGTCGGCGGCGTGGCCGAGGATCGGCCGGCCGAACGGATGGCCGGGGAAGAGGGCGGCGAGCACCGCCATCTCCAGGGCGTCCCACGGCTCGTCCTCGAACATCGCGATCTCTTCCAGGATCACCTGCCGCTCGCTCGCCACCTCGGCCGGGTCGAGGGTGAGCGCCGCCATCCGGTCGGCCTCCACCGCCAGCGCGCGGCGCCAGCGGTCGGCGCCGAACGCGAAGTAGTAGGCGGTCAGGTTGTGCCCGGTGAAGGCGTTGTTCAGGCCCCCGGCCGCCTGCGTGAGCCGGTCCACCTCCCCCGGCCCGAAGCCGGGCGAGCCCTTGAACATCAGGTGCTCGAGGAAGTGGGCGAGCCCGGCGTGGCCGGGCGGCTCGTCGCGCCCGCCGGCGCGGTAGAAGAGGGCGGTGGTGACGAGCTCCGCCTGCCGGTTCGGGAGCAGGCAGACCTCCAGCCCGTTGGCGAGGCGGCCGAGCGCGGCGCGCCGGAGCCAGGGGAGAGGGTCGGTCGGGGAGGGAGAGGGCGCGGGAGGGGTCGTCAACCGCGGCTCACTGGCGGGGGAGGCGCACGTCGACGCTGGTGCGCCGGTCGCGGGCCCGCGGATCGATCTCGAGGTCGAGCTCCACCGGCGCGTGCCCGGGGGCGGAGAGGACGACCCGGTGCACCCCCGCCGGAAGCGACAGCAGCCGCTTGCCGCCGACGCCGCCGCGGAAGTCGCGGGCCGTGCCCAGCCGCTCGCCGGCCACCGTGACCTCGGCGTCCTCCGGCTCGACGCGCAGGGAGATCCCCTCGCTCACCCGCACCCGGCGGATGCCGCTCCCCGCCGAGAGGCCGCCTCCCGGCAGGCTCAGGTTGGCGCTGATCGTGGTGACCCCGGCGCGCCCGGGCTCGGCGCGCACGAGCAGCCGCAGCTCGCGTCCCTCGTGCCGGATACGGACGAGATGGGGGCCGGGCCGGGGGAGCGTGTAGGCGCGGCCGCCCTTCTTCGGCTGCGCCGCGTTCCACTCCGAGGCGCGGCCGATGAGGGTGCGGCCCACGAGCACGAAGGCGTCCTCCGGCTGGACCTGGAAGCTCAGGTGGAGGCCGCTCTCGACCTTCCGGTCGACTGCGGCCGCCTCGGCCGCGGCCTCCTCGCTCAGCTCGGGCTCCGGTTCGGGCTCGGGCTCCGGCGTCGGCTCGGGGGTCGGCGGCGGGGTGGGCTTCGGGGTGGTGGCGGGCCGGGTCTCCCGCGGCGCCGGCGCGCTCTCGCCGGTGCTCTCCGGGGCGGCCCGCACCTCGCGCACCTCGACGGGCGCGACCTCGACCGGCCGGGGAGGTGGCACGGGAGTCGCCGCGAGCTCCGGTCCCGGCTCGCCCTCCTCGGGCGCCACGGGCAACGGGGCCGGCGTCGCGGTCTGTCCCGCCTCCGGCGGCGCCGGCGCGCGCTGGAGCCAGGCCCGGCCGAGCAGGCCGCCGCCCACGAGCAGCACGACGGCCGCCAGGGCGAGGCCCGCCACGAGGAGGAGCCGCCGCCGGTCCGGCGCCGAGGCGCCGGCGGCGCCCGCCCGCGCGGCCGGCGCGGCCGGCGGCAGGGCCGCCGCTGGCGGCGGGGGCGGCGGCAGCGGCGCGGGCGGGATCGCAGGCCGCAGCGCGTCCGGGGTGGAGAGGCGCACCGTCTCCTGGAGGGCTTCGTCCTCCTCGTCCGGGGCGGCCGGGGCCGCGAGCAGAGCCGGGTCGAGCTCCCGCTGGAGCCGCGCGATCTCCGCCGCCACCTCGCGGGCGCTCGCGAAGCGGGCGTTGCGGTCCTTGGCGAGCATCCGCCGGACGAGCGCGTCGAGCTCGGGGGCGAGCCCGGCACGGCGCGCCGGCAGCCCGTCGGGCTCCTGGTGGAGGATCTGGTAGACGAGCGTGGTCAGCGTCTCGCCGCGGAACGGCCGGCGGCGGGTGAGCAGCTCGTAGAGCACGACGCCGAGGGAGAAGAGGTCGCTGCGCCCGTCGAGCTCCTCGCCGCGGATCTGCTCCGGCGAGAGGTAGTGCGGGCTGCCGACCACCGAGCCGGTCATGGTCAGCTCGGTCTTCTGGCCGACCATCTTCGCGATGCCGAAGTCGGTGATCTTGAGCTGACCGCCGGTGGTCAGCATCAGGTTGCTCGGCTTGATGTCGCGGTGGACGATCCCCTGGCGGTGGGCGAAGTCGAGCCCCTCGGCGGCCTGTCGCACGAGCTCCAGCGCCGCGCCGAGCGCCAGCGGGGGGCCGTCGTCGAGGCGCTGGGCGAGGTCCGCCCCCTCCACGTACTCGAAGGCGAGATAGAAGACCCCCTGGTCCTCCCCGGCGTCGAAGAGGGTGACGATGTGGGGGTGGAGCAGCCGGCCGGTGGCGCGCGCCTCGCGCAGCAGGCGCTGCCGGCGTTCGGCCACCTCCGCCGGGCGCCCCTCCTCGATCCGCACCGTCTTGATCGCCAGCTGGCGGTCGATCTGCGGATCCTCGGCGAGGTAGACCTCGCCCATGGCGCCCGCGCCGAGCGGGCGCACGATGCGGTAGCGGCCGAGCTGGTCGCCGGCGGCGAGCGGGCTCATCGGGCGGCGTCGTCCTCGGGGGCGGGCTCGGCGTCCTCGCGGCTGGCGAGCAGCGCCTCGGCCTCCGCGAGGCGGTCCGCGGGGACGTTGACGCGGATCTCGCTCAGGCCCCCGAAGTCGACCGGGGCCTGGGTGAAGCGCAGCGACTCGATGCGGGTGGGGATCCCCTGATTCTCCAGGAAGCCGGCGACCAGGGTCGCCTCCTCCTCGGAGCCCAGCACCTCGACCGTCTGCCACTCGTCGCTCATCGCCCCTCCTCCCGTCGTGTCCTGCCGGTTGCGGCTCGGATGATATCGCCGGCCGCCGCGGCCGGGGGACGCCGGCGGGGGAAGCGATGGCGCTCCCGCTCGGCGAAGCGCCCGGACGCCGGGTCGTGGCGGAGCATCGAGAGCGCGATCGCCTCCCCGTCGATCTCGATCCAGGTGCAGCTGTGGGCCCGCCGCTCGCGGCCGCGGCCGCGGTCCGAGGTCGTGGTCCCGCAGTGGACGATCAGGAACGGCGGACCGAGGCCGGGGAACGCCTCGTCGCTCGGGAGCACGAACGCCTCGTGGAGGTGGCCCGAGACGACGAGCTCGACGCCGGCGCGGGCGTAGGCCGCGGCGACCGCCTGCGCCCGGCGCATCGCCACGCGGCTGCGCGCCCCGGGGGCGGGCACCAGCTGGTGGTGCGCGACCACGATCCGGCAGCGGCCCGGGGGCTCGCCGGCGAAGAACGCGGCGAGCCCGGCGAGCTGGCGGCGGCGGAGGCGGCCGTTCTTGAGGGTCCAGGCGTGGGCGGTGTTGACCCCCGCCACGGCGAGCTCCTCGTCGCGGAAGACCGGCTCGAGCTCGCGGGCGAAGTGCCGCCGGTAGGCGCCGAAGGGGGCGAAGAGGCGCTCCCAGACGCGGTAGAGGGGAACGTCGTGGTTGCCGGGGACGACGAGGACGGGCCGCGCGAGGCCGTCCACGAAACTCCGCGCCGCGCGGAACTGGGCCGGTTTGGCGCGCTGGGTCAGGTCGCCCGAGAGCAGGACGAGGTCGGGCTGGCGCTCGGCGACCAGTGCCGCGGCGGCGCGCGCCACCTCGGGCTGGTGGTGCGGGCCGAAGTGGACGTCGGAGAGGTGGAAGAGACGGCGCACGGTCCGGCCTACGCGCCGTCCTCCCCGAGCAGCTCCCCGAACTGGGCGGTGACGCGGGCGGCGGCGAGCGAACCGATCGCGCCGAGGAGCGCCGGCCCCCGGCTGCGGGCGAGGAGGAAGCCTCCGAGCGCCGCCACGGCCAGGCTCGTCTTCGGGTAGGACCGCACCAGGCGCACCCAGTCGAGCTCCTCGGGCATCACCTCGTCGAGGAGCTCGTCGGCGAGCGAGGGCGGCCGCATGCCGCGCTCCATCGCCGCTCTCAGTCGTCGCGCCGCGGGCGCAGCAGCAGGCCGAGCACGAACCCGACCGCCGCCGCGATCAGGACCGACTTGCCCGGGTTGTCGCGCACGTACTCGTTGACGTCGGTCGACAGCTCGCCCACGTCCTTGCGCACCCGGTCGTAGCCGTGGCGCAGGCTCTCCTTGGCGTGCTCGACGCGCTCCTTCGAGTACGCGCGCGCGGCCTCGGCCCGGCGCTTCACCGTCTGGCCCACGTCCTGCACCTTCCCGCCGACCTCGTCGGCGAGCTCCTCGAACCGCTCGCGGGCCCGGCCGAGCCCCTCGTCGATCCCCTCGCGCGCTCCTTCGATCGCTTCGACGACCGCTTCCTTCGCGCGATCGACCGTCTTGGTGGTGTCTGCCATCTCGCTCCTCCTCGCGCCGGCGTCGTCGAACGGGCCGTGCGCAGGCTCCGATGATACCCGGTTCGCGCGGAAACCGTCTGTTACACTGCCGCGGGAGGTTTCGGCTCATGGGCGAAGTGCGATTCCTGGGGGCGTGCGGCACCGTCACCGGCTCTTGCACCCTGCTGCGCTGGGGCGGTTTCCGGCTCCTCCTCGACTGCGGCCTCTACCAGGGGGACGAGGAGACGGAGGCCCTGAACTGGCAGCCGTTCCCGTTCTCTCCCGGGGAGATCGACGCCGTCGTCCTCACCCACGCGCATCTCGACCACAGCGGCCTCCTCCCGAAGCTGGCGAGCGAGGGATTCGAGGGGCCGATCTACTCCTCGCGGCCCACCCGCGCGCTGGCCTCGCTGGTATTGCGCGACGCCGCCGAGCTGCAGGAGGAGGAGGCCCGCTTCGCCAGGAAGAAGGGGTACAGCCGCCACGCCGAGCCGCGGGCGCTCTTCGGGCCGCGCGACGCGAAGCGGGCGCTCGGCCTCTTCCAGCCGCTCCCCTTCGATCAGGACCGCGAGATCTCGCCCGGCACCGTCGTGCGGCTGCGGCGCGCCGGGCACCTGCTCGGCGCGGCCTCGGTGGAGGTGAGCGCCAAGGGGGGCGACGGAGAGCGGAGGCGCTGGCTCTTCTCCGGCGACGTCGGACGCTACGACGTGCCGATCCTGCACGACCCGGCGCCGCCGGCAGCCCCGCCCGCGGCGGTGCTGCTCGAGTCGACGTACGGCAACCGGCTCCACTCCGACGAGCAGCCGCTCGAGGCGCTGCGGACGGTGATCGCCCGCACCTTCGCGCGCGGCGGCAGCGTGGTGATCCCGGCCTTCGCGCTCGGCCGCACGCAAGACGTCCTCTACCACCTCTCGGCGCTCGCCGACGAGGGGTTCCTCGACCCGGACGTGGTCTACGTCGACAGCCCGATGGCGATCGAGGCGACCGAGATCTACCGCAACGCCGCCTCGGAGTTCGACGAGGACCTCCAGGAGCTGGTGCGCAACGGCGCCAACCCGCTCGCCGCGGACCGCTTCCAGCGCTGCCGCACCAGCGACCAGTCGCGCGAGCTCAACGACCGCCGGGAGTCGCTCGTCATCGTGGCGGCGAGCGGCATGGCGGCGGGCGGGCGCGTGGTGCACCACCTCAAGCACCGCCTCGCGGACCGCCGCAACACCGTCCTCTTCTCCGGCTACCAGGCGGCGGGCACCCGCGGCCGCGCGATCCTCGAAGGGGCCGACACGGTGGCGATCCACGGCCACCAGATCCGCGTCGCGGCCGAAGTGCTGGCCCTCCAGAGCCTCTCCGCGCACGCCGACCGCGAGGAGCTGCTGCGCTGGTGCCGGGCGCTGCCGGCGCCGCCGGCGCGGCTCTTCCTCAACCACGGCGAGGATCCGGCGCGCAAGGCGCTGGCGGTGGCGGTGGCCGCCGAGCCCGGGTGGCCCCGCGCCGTGCTGCCGCTGCGCGGTCACACCGTTCCGTGGTGAAGGGCCCGCCCCGCCCCGCACTCTCCGCACTCGCGCGGCGGGCGGCGCGGGCGGTGCGGGCGGTGCGAGAAGCCGGCCGGCTGCTGCGATTCGCCTGGCGTCGCGCCGGCGAGCAGTCGATCGGCGTGCGCGCCTCCGCCCTCGCCTTCACCAGCGTCGTCTCCCTGGTGCCGCTGCTCGCCGCCTTCACCTTCGTGGGCGCGCGGGCGTTCGCCGAGTACCAGAGCCAGCTCCAGCGCTTCCTGGTCGAGATCCTGCCGTACTCCGAGCAGGCGATCCTCGAGACCCTCGATCGCTTCGTCTCGCAGGCCGAGCAGGTGCGCGGCCCCGGCATCGTCGGCTTCGCGGTGGTGGCGCTCGGCATCCTGCTCGCGGTCGAGGAGACGATCAACCGCACCTGGGAGGCCTCGGCGACGCGCCCGTGGCGGATGCGCCTGCTCTCCTACCTGCTCGTGCTCCTCTTCGGCCCGCTCCTGATCGGCGGCGCGCTCTCGCTCTGGTTCGTCCTCGAGCGGCAGGCGGGGATCACCGGCATGCCGCTGCGCGGCCTGCTGCCGCCGTCGGCCACCTTCGCGGGGCTGGCCCTGCTCTACTGGCTCGTCCCCAACACCCGGGTGCGCCTCGCCAGCGCCGCGCTGGGAGCGGCCGCGGCGACCGCGGCGCTCGAGCTGCTGCGCCGCGGCTTCACGGCCTACTTCGACCTCTTCGGGCGCACCAACCAGCTCGTCTACGGCAGCTACGCGGTGGCCCTCTTCTTCATGCTCTCGCTGCAGGTGGGCTGGTGGCTGGTGCTCGGCGGCAACGTGCTCGCCTACTGCCACCAGCACCGCCGCGCCATGCTGCGCGGCCCGGAGAGCGAGCGCCGCTCGCTCGCGAGCGACCCCTGGCTGGCGTTCGCGGCGCTCTCGCTGCTCGCCGAGCGGGCCGGAGAGCCCGGACGGCGGCCGCGGGAGATCGGCCTCTCCTCGCTCGCCGAGGAGCTCGCGATCTCGCCCGCCCGCCTGCAGCGTGCGCTCGCGCCGCTGGAACGGGCGGGCTGGGTGCGGCGGAGCCGCTCCTACTCCCCCCGCCTCGCGGCGCCTCCGGAGGTCCTCGCCCGGCCGCTCGCCGACCTCTTCGCGCTCTTCGAGGCCGAGGCGGCCGACGAGCTGCCGGCGACCGGCGCGCTCGCCGGGATCGCCGCCCTGCGCAGCCGGTTCCTGCGCGAGTGGGCCGCCAGCACGGGGGCCGCCACCCTCGGCGAGGCGATCCGCGGCCTCCCGCCGGCGAGCCCCGGACCGCCCCTTGCCGGCGCCGAGGGAGCGGGGATAGACTCCGCTCCTCCCGCCGTGGGGCAGTAGCTCAGCTGGGAGAGCACCACGTTCGCAACGTGGGGGTCGAGGGTTCGAATCCCTTCTGCTCCACCAATGTCTCCTCGTCGAGTCGACGATCCTCCGGGGCTCGGATCCGGCGGCCGGTGATGGCTGCCGGATAGCGACTCCCTTCCGCTCCACCGAGAGTCCCTCCGGGACTCCCGTCCTCGGGCGGGGATTCGGATTCTGCGGCCCTGAACGGGCCTGGAAGGGCGACCGCCCTCGCGGTTCGCGACTTCCGATCTCACGCGGCTGCGAAGGCTCCAGCTTCGGGGGCGCAGGCCGCTGTGCTACCGTGCCGCCACCGCGCATGCCCGGAAGGACGCTCTACCGGTTCGCTGGCTTCGAGCTCGATCCGCTCGCGCTCGAGCTGCGGCGAGCGGGAGCGCGGATTCCCGTGCAGGAGCATCCCCTCCGGCTCCTGCTGGCGCTGCTGCGGCGGCCGGGGGAGGTGGTGCGGCGCGAGGAGCTGGCGGCCGCGCTCTGGTCGCCCGGCACCCACGTCGACGCCGAGCACGGCCTCAACACCGCCATCCGCAAGCTCCGGCGTGCGCTCGGCGAGTCGCGGGAGCATCCCGTCCTGCTCGAAACGGCGAAGCGGCGCGGCTACCGCCTCG
>JAHDVN010000126.1 GCA_023384635.1 Thermoanaerobaculia bacterium | reverse complement strand
CAGCTGGGCGCGGGCCGGCCCGGCGAGCCGGGCGAGGAGGGCCCCGGCGGCGACGTCGGCGGCGTCCTCCACCCGGCGCTCGATCTCCACCTCGGTCGAAAGCAGGCGGAAGACGGCGAGAGCCGGGCCGAGGCCGGCGATCCGCCCGGCCCGGCGGGCCACCAGCCGCGCGCTGGCGCGCGCCTCCGGCGGCACCACTGCCTCGGTCGTGAGGTCGCCGGCGGTGCCGAGGTCCTCGGCGAGCGCCCGCCGGAGGAGCTCTTCGTAGAGGGCGGGGAGGGGCTCGGCCGGTCTCATCGCGCCCCTCCCGCGGCGGCGGGCCGCTCCGGCGCGAGGAAGCGGGGCTCCGGCCGGCCGCCGTCGAAGGTCACCTCCAGGAGGGTGCGGTGCGCCCAGGCCGGATCGGTTTGCGGGAAGTCGGAGCGGAAGTGCGCCCCCCGGCTCTCCTCGCGCGCCAGCGCGGCCCGGGCGACGAGTGCCGCGACCGCGGCCCGCCGCCCCTCCCCCGGCCGACCGGCGAGGCCGGTCAACCGCTCGGCGGCCTCGGCGAGACCGGCGCGCTCGCGCACCAGCCCGACCGCCTCCCACATCCGGCGGCGCACCTCCGGCGGGACGGGCGCCCGGTCGTCCGCCGGGAGGTCGTCGCCGCCGCAGAGCAGGAGCCGGGCCGCGGGGCGTGGTCGGGCCGGCGACGCGGCGAGGGCATCGCCCCCGGCGCGCGCTCCGAAGACGACTGCCTCGAGCAGCGAGTTCGACGCCAGCCGGTTGGCGCCGTGGACCCCCGTCGAGGCCACCTCCCCCACCGCCCAGAGGCCGGGGAGCGAGCTCCGCCCGTGGCCGTCGGTGGCGACTCCGCCCATCTGGTAGTGCGCCGCCGGCACCACCGGCAGCGGTTCGCGCCGCGGGTCGAGGCCGGCCTCGCGGCAGGAGCGGAAGACGCTCGGGAAGTGCCCGGGGAACCGCTCCCCCAACGCCGCGCGCGCGTCGAGGAAGACCCGGTGCCCGGCCGCCAGGTGGGCCCAGATCGCCCGCGCCACGAGGTCCCGCGGCGCCAGCTCCGCCGCCGGGTCGACGGCCGGGAGGAAGCGCTCACCGCACTCGTCGATCAGCACCGCCCCTTCGCCGCGGAGCGCCTCGGTGACGAGCGGCAACGGATCCGCGCCACTGGCGAGCGCGGTGGGGTGGAACTGCACGAACTCGAGATCGGCCAAGAGGGCCCCGGCGCGCGCCGCGAGCCAGAGCCCGCCACCGTCCGCCTCGGCGGGGTTCGTGGTGTGGAGGAAGAGCGCCCCGGAGCCGCCGGTCGCGAGGACCACGGCCCGGGCGCGGTGGAGCACCAGCTGCCCGTCCGCGTGGCGCGCGAGGAGGCCCGCGATCCGGTCCCCCTCCCGCGCCAGCGCCAGCGCCGTGGCGCCGTCGCAGCGGCTCACGCCGGGCCGGGCCGCGACCGCCTCCGAGAGCGCCCGGAGCAGCTCGCGCCCGGTGGCGTCCCCCTCGGCGTGGAGCACCCGCCGGCGGGAGTGCGCCGCTTCGCGGCCGAGTGCCAGCGTGCCGTCGGCTTCCCGGTCGAAACGGGTCCCCGTCGCGACCAGCCGCTCGATCGCGGCGGGCGCCGCCTCCACCAGCGACCGCACCGCCGCCGCGTCGGCCAGACCGGCCGCCGCCGCGAGGGTGTCGGCGAGGTGGAGCGCGGGCGAGTCCCCGGCCCCCACCGCCGCCGCGATCCCGCCCTGGGCCAAGCCGGTCGCCACCCCCTCGCCGAGCGGGCGGCGCGCCAGCAGGTCGATCCGGAGCGGCGCCGCCGCGAGCGCGGCGGCCAGGCCGGCGGCGCCGGCGCCCACCACCACGAGGTCGGCGCGGCGCTCCTCCTGCCAGGGCGCGCTCACGGCCGGGCTCCCGGGCGGGGCGCCACGGCCAGCATCCGCTCGACCGCCGCCCGCGCGCGGGCGGCCACCTCGGGCGCGACCTCGACCGCGTGGACGCCGCAGCGGAGGCTCTCCAGGATCTTCGGCAGGGTGATCCGCTTCATGTGCGGGCAGAGGTTGCAGGGGCGCACGAACTCCACGTCCGGGTGCTCTACCGCCACGTTGTCGCTCATCGAGCACTCGGTGATCATCACCACCCGCCGCGGCCGCCGCGCGCCGACGAAGTCGATCATCCCCGCCGTCGAGCCGACGTAGTCGGCCTCGGCGAGGACCCCGGGCGGGCACTCCGGATGGGCCAGCACGGTGATCGCAGGATGGGCGCGCCGAAACGCGGCGATCTCCTCGCCGGTGAAGCGCTCGTGCACTTCGCAGTGCCCGTGCCAGAGCACCAGCTCGACCTCGGTCCGGGAGGCGACCCAGCGGCCCAGGTACTCGTCCGGCAGGAAGATCACCCGCTCCGCGCCGAGCGATTCGACGACCTCCACCGCGGTGCCCGAGGTGCCGCAGACGTCGGACTCCGCCTTCACCTCGGCGGCGGTGTTCACGTAGGTGACGACCGGCGCACCCGGGTACTGCCGCCGCAGCGCCCGCACGTCGGCAGCGGTGATCGAAGCCGCCAGCGAGCAACCCGCTTCGGGGTCGGGGATCAGCACGGTGCGCGACGGGTTCAGCACCTTCGCCGTCTCGGCCATGAAGTGGACGCCGCAGAAGACGAGCAGCCCGGCGTCGCTCCGCGCCGCCTGGCGGGCGAGCGCCAGCGAGTCGCCGACGAAGTCCGCCACGCCATGGAAGATCTCCGGCGTCTGGTAGTTGTGGGCGAGGATGACCGCGCCCAGCTCCCGCTTCAGGAGGCCGATCTCCTCGACGAGCGGCGCGTGCACCGCCCACTCGCCGGCCGGCAACACACGGGCGAGGCGCTCGGCGACCTCCGGCGAGAGCGGCGGGATCGGACCGGCATGGCCCGGGCGGGGGTTCGAGGCGATCGGCTCCATCTGCGCTCCCAATGCTCCAATCGAGCAGAAGTGGTCGACGAGAATCGCCGGCCGGGCCGGCGGGCGCCTTATGTTAGCAATGAGTATAAGTGATTGTCAAGCGGCTCCGTCCGCGCTGCGGCGGCGCCGCCTCCCGGGCAGCCCCACCCCGGGCGCCGGGCGCTCGCGCAGGACCTCCCGGCGGAAGCGGAAGAGCTCGGCCGGGCGGCCGCCGGTGCGGGTCTCGATCTTCCCCGTCCCCTCCACCAACCCCCCCTGCTCGACCAGACGGCGGAAGTTCTGTTGGTGGAGCCGCAGCCCGGCCAGGGCCTCCACGGTCCGCTGGAGCTGCGACAGCGTGAAGAGCGGCGGCAGCAGCTCGAAGGCCACCGGCCGGTAGCGGAGCTTGCCGCGCAGACGCCCGAGGGCCGAGGCGAGGATCCGCCGGTGGTCGAGCGCCAGCGCCCGCCCGGTCCCCGCGGTCGGGCGGCTCCCCCCGCCGGCGTCGCGGAGCGCCTCGGCCACCGCCCGCGTCTCGTAGAGCAGCTCGTAGCGGTCGAGCACCCGGTCGCCGTCCCAGGCGGCGCCTCCCAGGCCGAAGGCGATGTCCGCGCGCTCCCGGCGCGCCGTGCGGCTCGGCCCCCCGGCGGGCCCCACCCCGCGGGCGGCCGCCGGCGCGACCACCGGGTCCACCCCGGGCGGGCCCCCGCGCCGCCAGTCCTCCCAGGGGAAGAGATCGTAGACGTCGAGCCAGGTCGCGCCGGCGGGACCGGGCGCCGCCCCCTCGCGCACCAACGCGAGGTAGGCGATCGAGATCTCGCGCGGGCCGTCCCACGGCCCGGCGGTTCGCCGTTCGCGGTCGCCGAAGGTGTAGAGCTGCTCGACGTAGCCGAGCTCGAGGCCGGTCTGGGCGCGCACCCAGCTGCGCAGCGCGAGCTCCAGCGTGCGGTCGCGCTCCGGGTCGAGCGGTCCGGAGGGGAGGCCCCATCCCTCCGGGGCCCCGGGCGCGCCGGGGCGGCGCACCGCGAGCACCCGCGGCGTCTCGTCGGTGACCGCGACGATCACGGCCGAGAGCCCGACCACCAGCGGCTCGCTCACCGGCACCTCATCCCTTGATCACCCCGAGCGGCCGCAGCCGCGCGACCCGGCGGCTGATCCCCGCCCCTTCCACCACCCCGACCACGTCGGCTACGTCCTTGTACGCCTCCGGCATCTCCTCGGCGACGGTGGCCATGCCGTCGGCCATCACGACGATCCCCCGCTCCGCCAGCTCGGCCACGAGGTCGCGGCCGCGCGCCGCCGCCTTCGCCCGGTGGCGCGAGAGGCGCCGTCCGGCGCCGTGACAGCTCGATCCGAAGGTCTCGGCGAACGCCCGCTCGGTGCCGGCGAGAACGAACGAGTAGCGGCCCATGTCGCCGGGAATGATGACCGGCTGGCCGACCTCCCGGTACGCCTCCGGGGTCTCCCGGTGCCCGGGCGGATAGGCCCGCGTCGCCCCCTTGCGGTGGACGCAGAGCCGGCGCTCGCGGCCGTTCACCTCGAAGCGCTCGAACTTGGCGATGTTGTGGCAGATGTCGTAGACCACCTCGAGGCCGAGCCGTGCGGCCGGCCGCCGGAAGACGGCGGCGAAGCTCTCCCGCACCCAATGGGTCATGACCTGCCGGTTGGCGAAGGCGAAGTTGGCCGCCGCGGCCATCGCCGCGAGGTAGCGCCGGCCCTCCTCGGAGCGGATCGGCGCCGAGCAGAGCTGGCGGTCGGGCAGAGCGATCCCGTAGCGCCGCGAGGCGTCGAGCATCACCTTCAGGAAGTCGCTGCAGACCTGGTGCCCGAGGCCCCGCGAACCGCTGTGCAGGAGGACCGTCACCTGCCCCTCGCGGAGGCCGAAGGCGGCGGCCGCTGCAGCGTCGAAGACCTCGTCGACCACCTGCACCTCGCAGAAGTGGTTCCCGGAGCCGAGGGTCCCGAGCTGTGGCCCGCCGCGCTCGCACGCCCGCGCCGAGACTTCCGCCGCGTCGGCACCTGCGAGGCAACCCCCTTCCTCGATGTGGAGCAGGTCGTCGGCCTCCCCCATGCCGCGCGCCACCGCCCACGCCGCGCCGCGCGCGAGCACCCGCTCGAGGTCGCGACGGCCTAGCCGCAGGTCGCGACGCCCGGCCCCGACCCCGGTCGGCACGTTGCGGAAGAGCTGGGCGACGAGGTCGCGCAGCCGGGGGCCGAGCTCGTCGGCGGTGAGCGCGGAGCGCAGCAGCCGCACGCCGCAGTTGATGTCGTAGCCGACCCCGCCGGGGGAGACCACCCCCTCGTCGGCGTCCATCGCGGCGACGCCGCCGATCGGGAACCCGTACCCCCAGTGGATGTCGGGCATCGCGATCGAAGCCCCCACGATGCCGGGCAGGTGGGCGACGTTGGCGACCTGCTCGAGGCACGGGTCGTCGCGGAGGTCCTCCGCCAGGCCGGCGTCGGCATAGACGATCCCGTCGACCCGCATGCCGCCGTGCCGGGGGATCCGGAGGCGCCAGGGGTCGATCCGCTCGGTCCGCATCCCCCGCCTCAGATGTCGAGCACGACCCGGCCGTGGAGCCGTCCGGCGCGCGACTCGACCGCGAGCCGGTGATAGGTGACGCCCTTGACCAGCAGCTTGAGGGCGGTCCGCTCGGGATCCCACCGCTCGCCGTGCAGCCGGGCGCGCAGGCGCAGCGGGCCCTCCTCCCCCCGGACCTCCATCTCCCCCTCGCGCGCCAGGAAGCCTTCGCGCTCGAAGAGGTAGAGGAGCTCCTCGAGCAGGGCATGGAGGAGCAGGTCCGGGGCCGGCGCCGCGACCTCGAGCTCGCGAACCTCGCCGCCGCCGAGCCGCTCCGGCTCGGCGAGGGTGCCCGCGAACGCCGCCACCGCCTCCCTCAGGAGCTCCGGGAGCGAGCCCGCCTCCAGCTCGAAGCCGACGTCGCCGGTGTGGTCTAGGAAGTGGTACGGCATGCCGCCAGCAGCTCCCCCGGCGCGGCCTCGACCATCTCGCGCCCGAACCACTCCGCGAACGGGCCGAGGAAGCGAGCCGCCACCTCCTCGACCGCGGTCCCCGCAACTCCCTCGGCGGCGATCGAGGTCATCCGCACGTCGGGCATCCCGCACGGCACGATGCCGGTGAAGTAGGAGAGGTCGGTCGTGACGTTGAGGGCGAAGCCGTGGGTGGTGATCCAACGCGACAGATGGATGCCGATCGAGGCGATCTTCCGCTCCTCCACCCAGACCCCGGTCTGGGCGCTCCGCTCCGCCGCCCGCGCCGCGATGCCGTAGCCCGCGAGGGTCGCGACCAGCGCCCCCGAGAGGTCCGCGACGTAGCGCCGCACGTCGCGGCGGTCGGGGTTGAGGTCGAGGATCGGATATCCGACGAGCTGACCCGGGCCGTGGTAGGTGACCTGGCCGCCGCGGTCGGTCTCGTGCACCTCGACCCCCCGCGCCGAGAGCCAGGCGCGGGAGGCGACGACGTCGGCGCCGCTGGCGTTGCGCCCGAGCGTGTAGACGTGAGGGTGCTCGAGCAACAGCAGGTGCTCCTCCCCCTCCCCGCCCTTCAGCCGCTCGCGCAGCGCGACCTGGAGCGCCACGGCCTCGCCGTAGCCGATCCGCCCGAGCCAGGTCCAGCGCGTGTGGCGCCTCGTCACGGGAGGAGTCTAGCCCGCGGCGGCCCTCGCCGCCTTCCGGCATTACAATCCGGCCGTGCCCAGCTCGATCCCGGCGCGCCGCCGGCTCGCCGCCCTCCTCCTCGCGGCCGCTGCGGGGACGCTTCGCGCCCAGCCTCCCGCCGCGACCTTCTCCGGCGAGGTGCGCGCCACCGCGATCGAGGTCCCGGTCTCGATCCTCGACGCCGAGGGTCTGGCGCCCGGCGCCGTGCAACCCGCCGACCTCCGGCTCCTCGAGGACGGGCGCGAGGTGCCCGTGCTCGCGGTCGAGCGGCTCGCGCCGCAGCAGCCCTCCGCCACCGGACCGGGCGCCCTGCTCGCCGACCGCTCCTGGCAGGTGGTGGTCTACTTCGACCTCGCGCTCGCGGCGCGGGGTACGGTGCAGGGCACGGCCGAGGCCCTGGCCCGGGAGGCCGAGCAGCTCGCGCGCCTCGGATCGGTCGAGGTGGTCGCCGCAGACCCCGCGCCCGAGCTCCTCCTCGCCCCGACGCGCGACGCCGCGAGGCTCGGTCGCGAGCTCGCGCGCCTCGCGAAGCGCCTCGAGGGCCGCGACGAGGTCGCCCGCCTGCGGCGCGAGCTGGCCGAGGCGATCGACGCCGACGACCTGCAGGCAACGCTGCGGCGCGGCCCCGAGCGGCCCTCCCGCAGCGCTCCGACCGGCGGCGGGGGTCTGCCCCCGGGGTCGGTCCAGATCCGCAATCCGGTCTCGGCCAGCGAGATCGCCGGCGGCCCGTCGGGCGCCCGCGGCGCCCAGCAGGAGGCGCTGATCCGGGCCGCCGCACAGCAGGAGGCCCATCTCCTCGGCCGGCGGCGCGCCCTCCTGCTGGACTGGATGGCGTTCACCGCCCGGCCCGGCCGCCCGCGCGCCCTGATCTACGTCGCCGACGGCTACGACCTCGACCCGGCGGAGTTCTACCTCTCCTACCTCACCGACGCCGCCCGTGCCGCCGGCCTGCGCGCCCACCTCACCGGCCTCGGCGGCGGCGAGGCGAGCGAGCGCCACGCCGAGCTGCTCGCCGCCTCGGGCTGGCTCGTCCTGCCGGTCTCCCTCTCCCAGGCTGGGGCCCGGGCGGCGGGCGGCGCCGAGAGCGCCGGCCGCTCGCGCCACCGCGCCTTCGGAGGCGACGGCCGGAGCTTCTCGCGCGGCGGCGTGAGCGCCTTCCTGCTGCGCGCCCCGCTCGACCCCCTGCACGGCCTCGCCGATCTCTCGGGCGGCCGCCTCCTGCTCACGCCGGCGCAGATCGCGGAGGAGACCGCGGCCCTCGCCGAGCGCTGGCTCGTGACCTACCAGGTGGAACGCCCGCCGGACGGCATCTCGCGCCGGCTCGAGATCGAGCCCCTGCGCCCGGGCTGGACCGTCCGCGCCCCGCGGATCGTGGCCGCCGCGGCGCCGGACGCGGTCGCCGCAGCCCAAGCCCGGCACCTCCTCGAGACAGGAGGGCGGGCCGGCGACCTGCCGCTGTCGGCGAGCGCCGCCCCGGCGCCCGGGAGCCGCGAGGCCGGTGCCGAGACCGTGCTCGTCGACCTGGATCTGGACCTGCGGCCGCTCGGCGTCGCCCGCTCCGGCCTCGACGCCGCGGACCTGCGGATCACGCTGGCCGTTCTCCTGCCCGACGGGCGCGTCTTCGTCTCGCAGCAGCGCCCGGAGCCGGGCCCGCTCGGCGAGGCGGCCCGCTTCGCCTACCGGGTGCCGCTGCGCATCCCGGCGGGCACGGCCACCGCCGCCGCGGTCGTCGAGGAGCTGCGCAGCGGCGCCTGGGCGGGCGTCCGGATCGCGCTGCCGCGCTGACCCCTCAGCTGTACGGCTCGAGCTCCGGCCAGGGGCCGAGGAGCGCCTTCTTGACCGCGTTCATGAAGTGGTCGGCATCGGCACCGTCGACCAGCCGGTGGTCGTAGGTGATGCCGAAGTAGGCCATCGGCTTGATCACCATGTGATCGTTCCCATCGGCGTCGGTCTCCACCACCACCCGCTTCTCCACCGCGCCGATGCCGAGAATCGCCACCTGCGGCTGGTTGATGATCGGGGTGCCGAAGAGCGAGCCGAAGACGCCGGGGTTGGTGATCGTGAAGGTCCCGCCCTTGAGCTCGTCCGGGGAGAGCTTCTTCGCCCGCGCCCGGTCGGCGAGGTCGTTGGCGCCCTTGGCGAGGCCGACGAGGTTGAGCGTGTCCGCGTTGCGGAGCACCGGCACCAGCAGCCCCCAGTCGAGCGCCACCGCCATTCCGAGGTGGATCTGCTTCTTGAACACCACGTTCGTGCCATCCACGGCGGCGTTGAGCTTCGGGTTCGCCTTCAGACCCGCCGCCACCGCCTTGAAGATGAACGGCATGTAAGTGAGCTTGGTGCCGTTGGCGGCGAGGAACTTCCCCTTCGCGCGCTCGCGCGCCGCGTGGACCTTCGAGAAGTCCATGTGGAAGACGGTCGTCACGTGCGCCGAGGTGTCCTTCGAGTAGCGCATGTGGGCGGCGGTGATCTGCCGGATCCTCGACATCGGCTCGATCACCACCTCCTCGCCCGGCATGAAGGCCGGGACGTGGAAGCCGGTGTCGGCCTTCGGCGCCGCCGGAGCCGCGGCCGGAGCGGGTGCGGCGGCGGCCGGAGCCGGCGCCAAGGCGCCCGTGCGCCGGCGCTCGAGGTAGGCCTCGATGTCCTGCTTCGTGACGCGGCCGTGGATGCCCGTCCCCTCGACCTGCGAGAGGTCGACGCCCTCCTTCGCGGCGATCGACCGCACGAGCGGGCTGGAGAGCTGGCGCACCCGCTCGGCCAGGGCCGCCTCGGGGTCTGCCGCGGCCGGAGCCTCGGCAGCCGGAGCGGCGGGCACGGGCGCGGCCGGAGCCGGGGCCGCTGCAGCCGGGGCAGGTGCGGGAGCGGCCACGGGTGCCGGGGCGGGGGCCGGGGCCTCGGCCTTCGTCGGCTCGGCCGGGACCGCCGCGGGCTGCTCGCCCGACTCCC
>JAHDVN010000590.1 GCA_023384635.1 Thermoanaerobaculia bacterium | reverse complement strand
GGCGTCGTGCTCCCCGGCGCGCGCGTCGACGAGCACGATCTCGGTCTCCCCCTCCCCCGGCGGCTCGCAGGCGCGGCCGAGCTCGACCCGCCGCACCCGCGCCACCGGCGCGAGCGCGGCGCGCAGCCGCCGCGCGAGCTCGCGGTCGGAGGTGAGCGCCCGCACCGCGGGCAGCGGCGCTTCGGGCCTTCCGAGGTCCTGCGTCTCGTCGGGCCCGAGGGCGGTGTCGAGCTCGCTCGCCGTCTCCTCGGGCGAGCCGCGCCGGGAGCGGTCCTCGAAGATCTGCACCGCCTCGAGCAGCACGACGTTGCTCGCCACCCCCTCGCTCCCGGCCAGGAGCGCCTCGGTCTCGAGGCCGATGTCGTCGACCGGCCGCACCTCGTCGAGCGTGAAGTCGAAGCTCCCGCTCTCCCAGGTCATCACCTGCTCGACCGCGCGCTCCAGCTGGAGCTGCACCAGCCGCTCGACCTCCTCGGCCGGCAGCGCCCCCATTTCGACGAGCACCTGGCCGAGCGAGCGCCGCGCGCCGCGGCGCGCCTGCGCCGCCACCGCGCGCTGGAGGGTCGGCAGGTCCACCTTCTGCGCCGCGAGCAGCAGCTCCCCGAGCCGCCGCGCTCCGGGCGCCTGGGCGCTGACCAGCGCTCCGTCCACGAACCCCAGCCGCGCCCGCTCTTCCCCGCGCGCGAGCTCCAGGGTTCCGGTCCGCCGCCCCAGCGCGATGAACCGCAGCACGTCCGCCAGCCCGACGTCCTCGAGGCTCCCGGAGACCGCCATCCCGCCGACTCTAGCGGAGTCCGGGGGCGCCGATGCGGATCCCACCGCTCCTGGACAGCCCCTTGACCGCCCCTTGACCCCCGGCCCCTTACCCTCTCCCGAGCCGCCGTCCCGCTTCCCGCGGCGAGGAGCCCCCCATGGATCTGTCCATCGTCCTGCCCGTGCGCGACGAGCGCGCCGCCGTCTCCGCCCTGGTCGGAGAGCTCGACGCCCTGCCCCGCGCGACCGGCCTCCGCGAGATCGTCTTCGTCGACGACGGCAGCCGCGACGGCACCGCGCAGGCCCTCGCGCGCCTGGCCGCGGCGCGCGCCGCCGCCCGCCCGCCGCTGCGCGTCGTGCGCCACCGCGCCTCGCTCGGGCAGAGCACGGCGCTGCGCTCCGGGGTGCGGGCCGCCAGCGCCCCGTGGGTCGTCACGCTCGACGGCGACGGCCAGAACGACCCGGCCGACATCCCGCTCCTGCTCGACGCGCTGCGCCGCGCCCGGCCCGAGGGCGGCCCCGCCCTCGTCGCCGGGGAGCGCCGCGAGCGGCGCGACAGCTGGCTGCGGCGCGTCTCCTCGCGCCTCGCCAACGGCGT
>JAHDVN010000589.1 GCA_023384635.1 Thermoanaerobaculia bacterium | reverse complement strand
ATGGCATTCAAGAGGTCGTCGGTTCGATCCCGATCAGCTCCACCAATCCTTTCAATGACTTAGACCAGCGGGCCGGGGAAGTCTCCCGGCCCGTTCTGCGTCTAGTCGCCTTTCCGGTCGCCTTAGAACGGGTCGCTTGGGCCGCGACCGCTACCGGGCGGGAGCCCGGCGGCGGGGCCGTCGGGCCTTCGGCGGCTTCGGGTCGGCGGGGCGGGTGAGGCCGGGCACGTCTACGCCGGGCGGCGGCGGCCCCCACAGCGCGATGATGTCCTCGTAGCTCCAGCCCCGCTCGCGCCCGCGCGCGGCGCAGTCGAGCCACTCGCACTCGCTCGGGCCGTCGCGCTCCAGCTCGTCAAGGATCGGCCACCACAGGTCGGCATCGGCGGGCTTGCCGTCCGCGTCCAAGTAGAAGAACTCGCCGCCCTTGGGCTTCTCCGCCATCGCTTGATTCTAGCGCCCCGTAGGAGCCCGATCTCCGCCGGGCCAGGGGGCAGCCTGCCCCCGCGCGGGATCGGGGCAGGGCGGGGCGGTCAGGCGGCGGGGGTGGCCTGCCCGAGCCGCGCCAGCTCCGCCCGCAGCCCGGCGAGCAGCCGGGGCACGTGCGGCGCGACGGCACGCCGGGCGGCCGGGGTCAGCCCCGCCCAGAGCGCACGCGCCGCACCGAGCGCGGCTTCGTCGCCGCCCGCGATCCAGCCCGCTTCCCCCGCCCGCCGCAGCTCGCGGCAGAGCGCCTCGGCGACGGGCGCGGGCACGAACTCCCCCCGCTCGCCGGCAGCGTGCGCCGCCGCCCGGGGGTCGGCGAGCGGCCCGAGCTTCACTTCGAGCTTCGCCAGCTGGCGGGCGAGCAGGGAGGGCGACCGCCTCACAGGGCGCCCCCGACGCGCGCGAGCGCCTCGTCGAGCAGCGCGACCCGCTCCGCCAGCTCGGCGGCTTCGTGCGCCTCGCTCCACTTGGCGAGCAGGCCGGCGAGCCGCTCGCCCTCGCTCGGCGTCACCGTGCCGTCGGCGACCGCCTGCAAGATCGCAGAGAGCGCGGCGGGCAGGTCGGCCGGCGCCGTCACGGCGGGCAGGTCGAGGGCGACCGTGCGATCCCGCATCGCCGGGAGCACGCGGTCGAGCAGCAGCCGCAGCGCGCCCACGTCGCCTTGCCGCGCCTGCCGGATCGCCACCTCGACCAGCTCCTCCGCGTGGCGCTCTATAGCCGCGAGCGCCGCGACCGTGCGGGCGTTGCGCTGCCCCGGAGCGCGGCCGTTCGCCCGCCGAGGGTCCGGGCCGGGCCGGAAGGGGCGACCCTCCGCGCGGCGGGCGGCGTCACGCGGCATGGTGCACCTCCGCCGCGAGCCGCTCGCGCAGCGCC
>JAHDVN010000125.1:3736-9580 GCA_023384635.1 Thermoanaerobaculia bacterium | reverse complement strand
CGAGGAGCAGCAGGGCGAGTGCGGGCAGGGGGAGGCGCGATCGGCGCATGGGTGGCCCTCCAGACCGGGAAGTGTAGCAGCGCCCCGCGGCGGGCCGTGGCTCCGCGGGTCCGGGCCGTGTACCATCTCCGCAGAGACGAAGGAGGCTGCGGTGCGCGACGCGATGCCGACGATGCGCTCGGTGATGACCCCCTTCCCCCAGACGGTGGGGCCGGAGGAGACGGTCGCCGCCGCGCGGGCCCTGATGGCGGCGCACGGAATCCACCATCTGCCGGTGCTCGGCCCCGACGGCTTCCTCGGCCTGGTCACCCCGGCGGCGGCCGGCGGGGCGCCGGCGGAAGGGCCGGTTCGCGCGCTCGCGCTCGCCCCCGCCGTGGAGGTCGACATCGGTGCCCCGCTCGACCGCGTGCTCGAGCAGATGGCGGCGCGTCACCTCGACGCCGCGGTGGTGCTGAAGGAGGAGCGGCTGGCGGGGATCTTCACCCTGGGCGACGCCTGCCGCCGCTTCGCCGAGCTGCTGCGCGAGGTCTTTCCCGGCGGGCCGCACGGCGACTCGGCCGCCTGAAGCCCGGTCAGACGCCCCCCGCCAGCTCCTCGACGGCCAGCGAGCAGCCCCGCAGCTCGGCTCCCGCGGCGCGCCCCGCGAGGCGGAAACCCGCCCCTTCGGCGACCGCGAGGTCCTCGGTGAGGAGGTGGACCGCCGAGCCGAGGTTGGCGAGATCGAACAGCGCGAGCAGGCCCGGCCGTCCCGGCGGCAGCTCCGCGAGGCTCTCCGGGTCGAGCACCCGGAAGCGCATCCAGCGCGGAGGCGCGAAGAGGCCGGCGGCCCCGCCCGCGAGCGTGCGGGTGTAGCACTGGCTCGTGAGCTCCGTCATCCCGTACTCCTCGACGATCGCCCCGGCCGGCAGCGCGAGCGCCTCGCCGACACCGCGCGCGATCTCCTCCGGCGAGTGCTCCCGCTCCCTCCCCTTGAAGCCGCCGGTGAGGAAGAGGGCGCTCCCCGGCGCCAGGCGGAAGCGCAAGCCGAGGCGGTCGAGCCCGGCGAGGAGGTCGACCAGCGCGAAGGCGGTGGCGAGGAGCAGCACCGGCCGCTGCTCGCGCTGGCGCGCCGCGAGCCAGGAGCGCGCCGCCGCCGCCTCGACGCCGCGCGGGCCGAAAGCGTAGGCCGAGCGCGGGTCGCCGAAGTGTGCCAGGAGGTGGTCGACCATGAAGCCGAGGCTCGAGTCGGGGGCCTGGGCGCGCGGCGGCACCAGGGCGAGCATCGGCGGGCGGTCGCCGCGCGGCAGGCAGGCGGCGGGGAACGAGGCGTCGATCACCGCCCGGTAGAGGTCCGGGAAGGGGTGGTGGTGGACGCTCCGCGCGCCGCCACTGGTGCCGCTCGAGCGAAAGACCTCCGCCGCCGGCGCGGCCGCGAGCTCGAGGCGCCGGTAGGCCGCCACCGGGACCATCGGGATTTCCTGCCAGCCGCGCACGGCCGCGGGATCGACACCGCGCCGCGCGGCGAGCGCCCGCAGGGCCGGGATGCGCTCGTGCTGGAAGGCGAAGGCGGCGCGGGCGAGCTCGTCGAAGCGCTCGTCGGGGCCACCGGAGAGGAACGAGAGGATCGCGTCGAGCACCGGCGGATTCTGCCACGCGCGGCGCGGGAGGCCCTCCGGGCGGGGTGCTACGCTCGCCCCGGGGCGCAGGAGCGGCCGGCCCCGGGGGTTCCAGGGACGAGGTGAGCGATGTCGTCGCGGCCCGCGCGGGCGTCGATCCGGACTGGGAGCTGCTCCGCCGGGCGGGGGAGGGCGATCCCGCCGCATTCGACCCCCTGGTGGCGCGGCATGAGCGGCGCCTCCTCGCCCTCTGCGAGCGGCTGCTCGGCGCCCGCGAGGAGGCCCGCGACGCGGCGCAGGAGGTCTTCCTCAAGGCCTTCCGCGCCGCCGGCCGCGCCCGGCCCGAGGGGCAGCTCTTCACCTGGCTCTACCGGATCGGCGTCAACCACTGCCTCAACCGGCTCCGCCGGCGGCGTCTGGTGCGCTTCCTCTCGCTCACCGGTCGCGGCGAGGGAGCCGAGGGGGACGAGCCGGTCTTCGACCCGCCCTCGGAGGCGCCCGGACCGGCCGAGGAGCTCGCGGCGCGCCAGCGCTGGGCGGCGACCCGGCGCGCGATCTCGGCGCTGCCGGAGAATCAGCGCGTGGTCCTGGTGCTGGCGAAGTTCGAGGGGATGCCGCAGCGGGAGATCGCCCGCCTGCTCGGGATCAGCGAGGGGGCGGTCGAGAGCCGGCTGGTGCGGGCCATGCGGCGCCTCGCGCCGGTCACGGCGCAGGGAGGCGGTGCCCGGGGGGTTCCAGTCAGGGAGGGAGTTCGATGAAGCGCGTGCGCGATCGTGAGCTGGTGCGCTACCTGGCCGGCGGGCTCGGCGAGGCCGAGGCGGCCGCCCTGCGCCGCCGGATCGAGGCCGACCCCGGGGCTGCCCGGCGGCTCGCGGTCTGGGAGCGGACCTGGCGCGGGCTCGAGCTGCCGCCCCCCGGCCCGGTGCCGGCGGGCTTCGCCGGCCGGCTGCGAGCGCGGCTGGCCGGGGAGCGGGAGGAGAGGGTCTTCGCCGGCCTCCGTCCGGCCTGGGCGCGGACGCTCGCGGCGGCGGCGCTGGTCGCCGGCCTCGGGCTCGGCTCGGTCCTCGGGTTCGCCCTCGCCAACGGTGGCGAGGGGCAGGGGGCGGGGCTCTGGAGCGAGCCCGCCCTCGCCGAGATCTCCTGGGCGCCGGCGAACGGAGCGGAAGAGGTGGTGCCGTGAGGCGGGGTTGGCTCCTCGCCGCGCTCCTCCTCTCGGTCGGCCTCAACCTCGGTCTGTTCGGGGCGTGGGCCTACCGGCAGGCGACCCGCCCGGCGCCGCGGCCGCTCCCCTGGGCCGAGGGGCGCGGGCCGTTCGTGGCCATGGCCGACCGCCTGGAGCTCACGGGGAAGACCCGGGAGCGCTTCCTCGAGCAGCAGCGGATCTTCTTCGCCCTCACCGAGGGGGACCGCCGCGAGCTGGCCGAGCTGCGCCGGGAGCTGCGCCGGGAGCTCGACGCCGCGGAGCCCGAACCGGAGCGGATCGACCAGCTCCTCGCCGCCAGCGCCGAGCTCAACGCCGCCCTCGACCGCGCCTTCGCCGAGAACGTGCTCGCCACCCGCGAGCTGCTCGGGCCCGAGGAGCGCCGGCGCTTCCTGCAGCTGCTGCCGCGACTTCGCCCCCCGGGCGACGGCCCGCCGCGGCGCTGGGAGCGCGGCCCGCACCCCGGCGCGCCCGCCGTCGAGCCGGAGCGCTGAAAAAAAGACCCCGCCGTGCGGCGGGGTTCGAAGGAGGGTCGAAGCGGGGGAGAGTCTCTGGTCTCTGCCTGCTCCGACCTTGTCTACGGGCTCTGGTCCCCGGGCGTCTAGGGCCGCCCGGGTCCGCCCGGGTCCGCCGCGGCGGCGAAGAATTCGGCCGCCACCCGGTCGGGGTCGCCGACCAGTCCCTGGACCCCCTCCTCCGGGAGCCAGTCGGCGGGGAGGCGGTCGCGGTAGGGGCGATGGAGGAACCGCTTGTCGAAGAGGGCGATCACCCCCCGGTCCTCCGGCGAGCGGATGAGGCGGCCGGCGGCCTGGACGACGCGGGTCATTCCCGGCACCACGAACGCGAACTCGAAGCCGCGCTCGAAGCGCTCCTCGTAGTACTGCTGGAGCAGGCGGGTCTCGACCGTCGGCACCGGCAGACAGGGCCCGACCACGGCCACCGCGCGGAGCATCTCCCCGGGGTAGTCCACCCCCTCGGCGAAGACCCCGCCCGCCACGGCGAGGAGCGCCACGTCGCCGAGCACCGCACCGCGCAGCGCTTCGAGCAGCGCCTCGCGCTCCCGGTCGCCGTCGTGCCGCTGCTGGAGCAGCACCCGCTTGCGGCGCGGGCGCAGGAAGCCGGCCACCTCCTGCAGGAAGAGGAAGCTCGGAAAGAGCACCAGGCAGTTGCCGTCGATCTCGTCCACGAAGGCGGCGAGCCGCTCGGCGAGCGGGCGGGCGTTGGCGGACCGGTCGCGGTAGGCGGTCGAGACCGAGGCGTCGAGGACCAGCCGGCGGTGCGCGGCCGGGAACGGGCTCGGGAGCGAGAGGATCGACGTGCGCGCCGGGTCGAAGCCGAGCAGGTCGCGGTAGAACTCGGGGGGCGAAAGGGTCGCCGAGAGCCCGACCACCGCGTGCGCGCGGGCGAGCACCGCGCCGAGGTGGCGGCTCGGGTCCTTGCAGAGCACGCGCAGCACCCCCCCCTCCTCGCGGCGCTCCACGAGGTGGCTGAAGGCGGGGCCGCGCTCCATGAGGCCGGAGAGGAAGCGCAGCAGCTCGAAGTAGAGGCCGACGAAGGCGTCCTCGGCGCGGAAGCTCTTGGTCTCGCGCTGGTGCTCGAGGTAGTCGACGAAGGCGGTGTCGAACTCGGGCCGCAGGCGCCAGAGGAGATCCTCCGGCAGCGCGCTCTCGGCCGCCTCGCCGCCGGCCAGCGCGAGCGCCGAGTCGACCGCGCCGTCGACGAGCCCGGCGAGCTCGCGGCAGAGCTCGGCGTTGCGCCGCAAGAGCGGCGCCGAGCCCGCCCCCTCGAGCTCGAGGGCGGCCCGGCGCGCGGAGGCCGCGGCGAGCTCCGGGCTCAGATACCCGCGCCCCCGCTCGACCAGGTTGTGGATCTCGTCGATCACCAGCACCGTGTCGCCGAGGTGGGCGTCGGGCGCGAACGGCTCGAGCGCGACCCACGGGTCGAAGGCGTAGTTGTAGTCGCAGACCACGACCTCGGCCGCCCCGGCGAGCTCCAGGCTGGTCTCGAACGGACAGACCTCGGCGGTGCGCGCCGCAGCGAAGACCTCGTCCGGGAGGAGCTCTCCCCAGTCGCCGAGCAGCCGCGGCACCAGCCCCGAGGTCGCCAGCTTGCCGTAGTAGTCGCGGGCGTAGGGGCAGTACTCCTCGTGGCAGATCACCTCGCCGTTGGCGCACATCTTCGCCTTGGCGCGCAGCTGCAGGGCGTGGAAGGCGCGCGAAGCGTTCAGCAGCCCGCAGACCGTCATCGCCATCGTCTGCTGCAGCGTCTTGGCGGTGAGCACGAAGACGCGGCGGTCGTGGGCCAGGGCGTGGCGGAGCACCGGGAAGAGCGCCGCCGCCGTCTTGCCGATCCCGGTCGGCGCCTCGAGCAGCAGGTGCTCCCCCTGCTCCATGGCGCGCTCGACCGCGGCCACGATCTCCTCCTGGCCGGCGCGCAGGGTGCGGTACGGGAAGCGCAGCTCGCCGGCGGCGGCGCGGCGGTCCGCGCGCTGGCGCTCGGCGCGCTCGAAGCCGCCCAGGATCGAGTTGAGGCGCTGCCGCACCGAGAGGGCGAGCGCCGCCAAGTCCGTCGCGAGCGCCTCGCGCTCCACCCCCTCGCCGCCGATCTCGATCAGCACCAGCTCGGCACGCGCCTCGGTCCCCTCGAGCTCGGAGAGCATCCAGGCGTAGAGGCGGGCCTGGCGGGCGTAGAGCTCCCGCGCCGCGGCGGAGAGCTGCGCCCCGCGGCGGACCGACTTGATCTCCTCGACTACCAGGGCGCCGTCGGGGTCCCGGCGCAGGCCGTCGGCGCGCCCGGAAAGGGTCACCTCCCAGCCGCGGTGGTCGAAGGTGTGCCGCAGCGTCACCTCCCGCCGGTAGGTGGGGTCGGCGGCGAGCGCCTCCTCCTGGTAGCGGCTGTGGATCGCCTGCCCGAGCCAGAGCCGCTCGAAGCCGCCGCGGTGGGCGAAGCCGAGGCTGCGCAGGAGGGTCGGGTCGAGGAGGTCGGCGACGGCGAGCTCGACGGCCCGCCGCTCGGCGTCGAAGCGCGGCGGCATCGGCGGCGAGTATA
>JAHDVN010000125.1:0-3726 GCA_023384635.1 Thermoanaerobaculia bacterium | reverse complement strand
GCGTTGATCTTGATGGGAGTCAAGCCGGCGGCTACGGCGGCGTGGATACGGGCGCCGCGGCGGCGGTTGGGGCTCCGCGCCTTGCCAGCGCCCCGGGCCTCGGCTACGCTGCCAGGGTTGCCGACCCGGCGGGCGCGGCCCCGCCCCAGGAGATCCCGATGCTCGAGCTCCTCTCCCTTCTCGGCCTGGTGGTGATGATCGGTCTCGCCTGGCTGCTTTCGGTCGACCGCAAGGCGATCCGCTGGCGGCCGGTGCTGGTCGGCACGGGGCTCCAGTTCGGCTTCGCGCTGATCATCCTGCGCACCACCCCGGGTCAGAAGTTCTTCGCCGTGCTCGGCGACATCGTGCGCGCCTTCCTCGACTTCACCGACGCCGGCGCCATCTTCGTCTTCGGCGAGCGTTTCAAGGACTTCTACTTCGCCTTCAAGGTGCTGCCCACGATCATCTTCTTCTCCTCCTTCATCACCGTCCTCTACCACCTCGGGGTGCTGCAGCGGGTGGTGAAGGTGTTCGCGAAGGTGATGGTGAAGTTCATGGGCACCTCGGGCTCGGAGTCGCTCTCCGCCTCGGCGAACATCTTCGTCGGTCAGACCGAGGCGCCGCTCCTCATCAAGCCGTACGTCGGCACCCTCACCAAGAGCGAGCTGATGGCGGTCATGACCGGCGGCTTCGCCACCATCGCCGGCGGCGTCATGGCCGCCTACGTGGGCATGGGGGTCTCGCCCGAGCACCTGCTGGCGGCGAGCGTGATGTCCGCCCCCGCGGCGCTGGTGATGGCCAAGCTCGTCTTCCCGGAGAAGGAGCACTCGGTCACCGCCGGCAAGGTGGAGGTGGAGGTCGAGCGGCCGTGGGCGAACGTCATCGACGCCGCCGCCTCGGGGGCGGCCGACGGCCTGAAGCTGGCGCTCAACGTCGGCGCCATGCTGATCGCCTTCATCGGCCTGATCGCGCTCGTCAACGCGGCGCTGCAGAAGGGGGGCTCGCTCTTCGGCTTCGAGGGGCTCACGCTCGAGTGGCTCCTCGGCTGGGTCGGCGCGCCGCTCGCCTGGGTCATGGGCGTCGACTGGGCCGAGGCGCACAAGGTCGGCCAGCTGCTCGGAATCAAGACCGTGGTCAACGAGTTCGTGGGCTACGTCGAGCTGCACCGCATGATCGACGCCGGCGAGCTCTCGGCGCGGGCGCAGACGATCGCCACCTACGCGCTCTGCGGCTTCTCGAACCTCTCCTCGATCGCGATCCAGATCGGCGGCATCGGCGGCATCGCCCCGGAGCGCAAGCAGGAGCTCGCGCAGCTCGGCCTGCGCGCCATGATCGCCGGCTCGCTCGCCTGCTTCCAGACCGCGACCATCGCGGGGATCCTGATCTGATGCCCGTGGAGGCATCCGGCCATCTGGACCGCGCGCCCGATGGCGCGGTCGACGACGCCCTCGCCCGCGCGCTCGCGGCCGGCGAGGCGGTGGCGGAGGCGGTGGCCGAGAGCGGCCCGGCGGCTGGCCGCCGGCTCCTCGTCTGGAGCGCCGGCGAGGCCTTCGGCGACCTCGGCTGGCCGCGTCTGAACCAGCGCGTGGCGCTCTTCGCCGAGCAGCTCCTCGACGGCACCGCCGAGCGGGCGCGCAAGTCGTTCGCCCTGCCCGAGGGGGAAGTCGAGGTGGCGGTGCGCGTCCACCGCCCCGCGCGGCGCTCCTGACCCCGGGCGCCGCCGCCGGGGGGCCGGCGACCGCCGGGGATAGACTCCGCGGCATGACCGCCCGCGCCCTCACCCCCGCCGTCCTCGCCGTCGTCCTCCTCTGCTCGCTGGCCGTTCCCGGGCCCGCCCTCGAAGGGAAGTGGACCCCGGAACAGGTGCTGGAGCTCGATCCGGCCTGGCTGCGCGACGTCGGGCTGGAGATCCCGCCGGAACGGCTCTGGGGGCCGGACGGCGCCGGCCTGCTCGACGCCACGGTGCGGATCAGCGGCTGCACGGCCGCCTTCGTCTCGCCCGACGGACTGATGATCACCAACCACCACTGCGCGATGAGCGTGATCCAGGAGCACTCGACGCCGGAGCGCGACCTGCTCACCCTCGGCTTCCTCGCCGCCGGGCGCGCCGAGGAGCTGCCGGCGCGGGGGATCCGCGCCACGCTGCCGCTGCGCACGCGAGACGTGACGGCCGAGGTGGAGGGAGCGGTGCCGGCGGGAGCCGACGACCTCGCCCGCTTCCGGGCGATCGAGCGCCGGCAGAAGGAGCTGGTCGCCGCCTGCGAGGCGGAGCCGAATCGCCGCTGCCAGGTGGAGGCGTTCGACGGCGGGGTGCGCTACCTCCTCTTCGAGAACGTCGAGTACCCGGACGTGCGCCTGGTCTGGGCGCCGCCCGGGGCGGTGGGCGACTACGGGGGCGAGATCGACAACTGGAGCTGGCCCCGCCACACCGGGGACTTCACCCTCCTGCGCGTCTGGGCGGCGCCGGACGGCAGCCCCGCCGAGCGCGCCGAGGGGAACGCGCCGCTCGCCCCCCGCCACTGGTTTCCGCTCGCCGCGAAGGGACCGGGCGAGGGCGACTTCGTGATGGTCCCCGGCTATCCGTTCGTCACCTTCCGCTCCTTCCTGGCCGCGGAGATGGCCGAGCGGGCGGAGCTCTTCTACCCCCGCCGGGCCGAGGTCTTCGGCGTCTGGCTGCGCATCATGGAGCGCTTCGCGGCGACCGACGACGGCTCGCGCATCGCGCTCGCGGACCGCATCCGCGGCCTCGGCAACTACGAGAAGAACGCCCGCGGCCAGATCGCCGGCCTCGCGCGCGGCGCGATCGTCGAGAAGCGGCAGGCCGCCGACGCCGAGGTGCGCGCCTGGGCCGCCGCGCGGCCGGAGTGGGCGGGCGCGGTGGCCGCCCACGACGAGCTCGCCCGCCTCGCCGGGGAGCGGCGCGCCGCCTTCGAGCGGGGATTCCTGCTCGAGAACGCCGGGCGGAACGCCCAGCCCCTCGGACTCGCGCTCACGCTCGCCCGCTGGGCGGGGGAGAAGGCGAAGCCGGACCTGGAGCGCGAGCCCGACTACATGGAGCGCAACCGCGCCCGCGTCGCCGAGCGCCTCGAGCGCGCCCAGAGCGGCCTCCACGCCGGCGCCGACGCGGCGCTGCTCGCCGACTGGCTCGATCGTGCGGCGGCGCTCCCGGCGGCGAGCCGGATCGCGGCCGTCGATGCCCTGCTCGGCGAGGGCGGCGCCCGGGCCGCCGAGACGAAGGCCCGCGAGCTCCTCGGCGCGACGAAGGTGGGCGACGCCGCGGAGCGCGCGAGAATGTTCGACGAGAGCGCCGCCGAGCTCGCCGCCCGCCGCGATCCGCTCCTCGACCTCGCCTTCGCCCTCGACGCCGAGCTGCGCGCCCAGAAGGAGCGCGACGACGCCCACCGCGGCGCCATCTCGCGCCTGCGCCCGGCCTGGCGGCGCGCGGTCGCCGCCCACCGCGACCGCCCGCTCGACCCGGACGCCAACGGCACGCTGCGGGTGAGCTTCGCGACCGTGCAGGGCTACGCCCCGCGCGACGGGATCTGGATGAAGCCGCAGACCACGGTCGCCGGCATGGCCGCCAAGCACACCGGCGAGGCGCCGTTCGCCGCGCCGGCGGCGCTGCTCGCGGCGGCGCCGGAGGCGCCGAAGAGCCGCTGGGCCGACCCGCGCCTCGGCGACGTTCCGGTGGCCTTCCTCGCCGACGCCGACACCACCGGCGGCAACTCCGGCAGCCCCGTCGTCAAC
>JAHDVN010000588.1:439-1360 GCA_023384635.1 Thermoanaerobaculia bacterium | reverse complement strand
AGCGGCCCCGGACCTTACGCGGGCGCACCTTGCTTGGGTCGATAAACGAAACCATACCCAGAGAGGGTATGTCGGGCCACTTCTCCACAGTACGCTTTACAGCAGAACGTATCAGGTCGCTAGCTACCCCCGCCGCCTCGCTACGAAAAGCGGAGCAGACCCACGCGCCCGCCCAAGCGTGCTTCGTGTATTCAGCGTAGGGCCACGACGTGACCCAAAACGCCCCGCCGGTATCCGCGTTCCGCAACTGTTCCTTAGTACCTCTTTTCAGCACAAGGCATCTTCCCGGGGGGACGAACTGCGGGGACCCGACCTTCTGCCTATTGTAGTGGCGATCAGCTATAGGCACCACATCAATGTCAGCCCTGTTAGACACTTCCCACATGGCCCCCCCTTAGTCCAGCACCTGGCTGTCGTCGAAGGAAACCGAGTCGTGGCACGCCTGCCGGGCCGGGCAAGTCTTACACTGCCATCCAAAGTTACGTATAGGTTCCTCGTACCCCAGCACCAGTTGCTTCCTGCGTTCGGCAATCGGGCGCAGCCAGTGCTCCACTGCCAACGTAATCTGCTCTTGGGTACGGTCGAGATAAACCAAGTCGAACGACTCGGCTGGCGGGCGCGGAGACTTCCACTGGTAGGTGTAGATACCGTCCCACAACACACCGTCTACGCTGTAACCGTTAGCCTGTGCCAGCGCCGTATAGAGCGTAATCTGCGGATCGACTGTCAGCAGCGAAAGGCGGTCCCTGGATGAGTACGTCTTGCGCTCCACCACCCACTTCATGCCGCCAATCTCGAAGATGCCGTCGAGCCTGCCAACCACGCCGACCCCTGCCAGGTCGGCCTCCAACTCGACCTCCTGTGCGATCACGGTCGTCTCGTCCCGCAAAGCGGCATAATGGTCCGTGTACCGGTCCATCA
>JAHDVN010000588.1:0-429 GCA_023384635.1 Thermoanaerobaculia bacterium | reverse complement strand
AGCCAATCCACAGCCGAAGCAACCTCGTCGTCCAACCCCTCGTCGTCATAAGCGGCGTCGCCCCCGGCCCACCAAGACGCAGCAGCCTCGTGCAGCGCCTTGCCCCGAGACATGGCCGCGGTGGGTACGTCCTCCCCGTCGAGCATGTATCGCCAGTGCCACCGCCACTCGCAGGCAGCCAGGGAGGCTGCCTGCGAGTAGCTGATGGACTGTAGCAAGTCGTGCTTCACGACACGGCCTCCTTGGGGGCGGATGTGAACGCCCCGCGGGCGCGCACCAGCGAGTCCAGCGCTGCGTCGATGTGGCGCAGCGCCGCGCCCCTCCACTTCACCGCCTCCAGACTCATCGCTACCGCAGCCAAGGTGCAGATGTCGTCGGCCACCGCGTAAAACGTGTTGTTGACCACTTCGGCAACTTCGGTGGGGCTCA
>JAHDVN010000124.1:4075-9612 GCA_023384635.1 Thermoanaerobaculia bacterium | reverse complement strand
GTGCTCGGCAACCTCCGCAGCGTGTCGCTACCCGACGGCACCGGGATCGACTACCTCGTCGACGCCCGCCACCGCCGCATCGGCCGAAAGGTGGACGGCACCCTCGAGCGGGGCTGGCTCTGGGCGAGCCAGCTCGCCCCCGCCGCCGAGCTCGACGGCGCCGGGCAGGTGGTCGGCCGCTACGTCCACGCCACCCGCGTCAACGTCCCCGACCTCGTGCTGCGCGACGGCACGACCTACCGCATCCTCAGCGACCCCCTCGGCAGCCCGCGCCTCGCGGTCGACGCCACCACCGGCGCCGTCGTCCAGCGCATGGATTACGACGAGTGGGGCGTCGTCCTCCTCGACACGAATCCGGGCTGGCAGCCGTTTGGGTTTGCGGGCGGGTTGTACGACACGGATACCGGGCTGGTGCGCTTCGGCTGGCGGGACTACGACCCCATCGCCGGAAGGTGGACGAGCAAGGATCCGATTCTCTTCCAAGGGCGATCTGGGAACCTGTTCGAGTACGTAGAGAGCAATCCGACGAATGCAAGTGACCCGAACGGCTTGGTCGTCGGCGGACTCTTCTGCAAGGCTTTCCGTCGGGCTCTTGGCAAGACCGAGCAGGAGGCGGCCATAGCGGGAATGGTGGGCGACGGGCTGATCGGCACGGCAAACGAGCTCGCGCGGGACACGACTCTCGACGCGCGAGGTGACCTTCCTGTAGCTGTCGACTTCGCTCTTGATGTCGACCAGGGACTTGGAGGCTACGGCTTGGTTCGCCTCGGAGTCGAGGTCGGTCGCCAAGTCGTTGTCGGCGGAGCGATCGTTTCCGCTGAGACGGGCCTAGCGGTCGGCGCCGCTTTCGCAGGTGGCTACCTGCTGGGGAGAGCTGCGGATCGAGCCTATCGTCACCTGGGAGGACCACCACTCGGCGATGTTCTCTTCGACTGGATTCTGGACCCTCTCCCGGACGAACCGGCATTCCCCACCTGGACCGATCCAGGTTGTTCAGGAGATGGCTGCTGATGGCGCGGGAGCGGAAGAACCTGCACTGGACACACCTGATCTATGCCGCCTTGGTGACCTTGGTCGGGCTCCTCGGTGCCTCGGCGGAGCTGGTCTTCCCCCGCTCGAGCTTCGTCCGGCGGTTCGTAGCGCCTTACCACTTGCTCTGGTTCTTCCTCGTTGTCGGCTTGTCGGCGGCTGTCGTCGGGCTGGTCCAGCGATGGCGATCGGGGAAGAGGAAGAGCGGATCGCGATCTCCCGGCACGGGCACTCCAATGACACCATCCTGAGGGCACGCGCGGTAGCTCGCGGGACCTGGAGCTTCCGATGTGCATGAGCCGCTTCGACCACGCCACCCGCGTCAACGTGCCGGACCTGATCCTGCGCGACGGGACGACCTACCGCCTCCTCAGCGACCCGCTCGGCAGCCCGCGCCTCGCGATCGACACCGCCACCGGCGCCGTCGTCCAGCGCATCGACTACGACGAGTGGGGCGTCGTCCTCCTCGACACGAATCTGGGCTGGCAGCCGTTTGGGTTTGCGGGCGGGTTGTACGACGCGGACACCGGCCTCGTGCGCTTCGGCTGGCGGGATTACGACCCCGTCGCAGGAAGGTGGACGAGCAAGGATCCGATCGGGTTTCACGGTCTACAGGCCAACCTCTTCACTTATCTCTCTTCGGGTCCGCTCAACGCGAGCGACAGCAATGGGCTCCAGGGAGCTAGGCCCGGTCGTCCACCGGTGGAAGTACCCCGAGCCGCACTCGTCGCCCAGTGCGAGGCCCTCCGGATCGCGCAAGACCGAGGGGAACAACTCATCGACCCATACAACCAACTCGCCTGCGAGGAAGGTGAACCCCCGAGAGACCTCTTCCCGGGACAGGGTGCTGCCTTGCTCTCGCTCGAAGAGTGCGAACGCTTGGGACTCTTCGCAGAGGACCAGCTTCCGAGTTCCCAGAAGGACGACAGGAACTCCATCGAACGCAGCCTGGACCTGGCGATGGAGTACGTGCTTCTACCGGCTATCGGATGGGGGATCGACCGCACGAAGTGGGCCTGGGGCCCGATCGTGAAGAGATGAGTAAGGGCATCATGTCTGTGGGCCGATGTGGCGACGCAGCCGACCCCCTCTGGCCGCGGGACTGGTTTCGCTTCTTCCTCCTGCCCCTGACGTGGATGTTCGTCCGCGACCCCAGGAGAGTGAGCCAGTATCCCGACCCCTCCTGGGCCATCGTGGCCTGGGGCTTGCTCCTCGGCGCGGAGATCGCCGCCGTCCCGGTCGGCCTCGTCTGGTACCTCGGGCCGAAGGTGCTCTTCCGGCTCTATTTCTCGGTGGAGCGACTCCCTTCTGTGGGGTTCGCCGAGACCGTCGCCTCCGGTCGCGCTGACGGCCTGCTCGCCCTGGCGCTGGCGGTGGTGTTCATCTTGCTCCGGTTCGGAGCCCTCGCATACCTCGGGCGGCGTGAACGCAACCGACCTGCAACCCATACGGGAGACGAGGTGAGGGAGCACCGCTTCCTCGGCTGGTCGCTCTGGTTCCTCTGCCTGCCAGTTCTGAGCCTCTTCTTCCAGGGCAAGGAGCCGTTCGAGGACGCAGCGGCTGCCACCCGCACGTTCACTTGGTCCCTGGGGCGGCCCTGAGATGCCGGTCGACACTGATCTGACCACCAGAAGCGCGGGCCCATCGACTCCTGCCAAGCCGCCTCGCTTCGCAGCCCGATGGGTCCGGGGCAGCCCAGAAGTGCCGGACTGGCCGCGACGGTTGTCATGGCTGTTTTGGGTACAAATCGTCTGGTTCGTGTCGACCCAGCCTGCGCACGCGGGCCTCCAGTCGGGCTGGGATCGATTCGTGACGGGTGCCCTGGTACTCGGCGAGCTCGTCTCGATACCTCTCGGTATCCGCTTGTGCGCCAAGATCGGCCGCCGGTGGGCGCTCAACGCAGGCGAACTGTTCGTTCGCCTGGTGCCGCCAGCCAGTATCGGCGCCATGGTCATAGCCGCAGGTCTCTACTACTTGGTGGATTATCGCCTCTCCGAGTGGCTGCGCCACTCGGGCTCCCTTCGAGCGCTCTCCTCCGAGTCGCTTCGATACTGGTTCGTCTTTGATCGCTTCACACAACTCGCCTTTCTGACGCTCGCGGCTTCGTACTTCGCGTTGCGTCTTGGGATCGTAGGACTCGGCGCCTGGATCGCGACCTCGGAGGAAGTTCCATGTCACGAACCGGCGACGACGGCATCCCGACACGTCGGCCTCTGGCTTCTCGCGGCGGTCGCCTTGGTGCTTCCGTCATACCTACCCGGCTTCGAGGACCCGAGAGACTCCGTTGGCTTACCGCTGTTCTTCGCTGTCCTCCTCCTGCTCGAGGGCTTGGCGTCGAGAGCGGTCTTCACCGGAAAGACACCTGAGAACCTCGGTGGTGGCGCCTTCGAGAAGTACCTGCGGACCTGGGTTCTAACCAGCATCACGGTCTACGCAGCTACGCTCCTCGCGGGCCTTGCAGGTGGCGCCGCCGGATGGGAGAGCTCGTGGCGAATCGCTCCCGCTCTTCTCTCGCGCGCTGTTGTCAGGAACTTCTCGCTCGATCCGGGGACGCTCGCCAATGTCGTCGCCTTCTGGTTGCTTCGCGTCGCCTTGTGTCGGCACCTTCTCACTCGCAGCACGGAGATGAACGCGCTGAAGCGGTGATCGCCATCCCGGTCCATCTCATGCGTAACAAGGGCCCAGGACTCGCGCCCACAACCCCTTCGGCGAGCTCGTGGCCAGCAGCGCGGCGGTCTCCGGGGTTCCGGTCTGGGAGGTCAGCTACGTCCGGGACAAGCTCGGCCGCATCGTCGCGAAGACCGAGACGATCCAGGGCGAGACGGCGGGCTATGTCTACCGGTACGATTCGGCCGGACGTCTGGAAGAGGTCGAGCGGGACGGCGTGGTGACGGCGAGCTACACCTACGACGCCAACGGCAACCGCCTGGCGAAGACGACGCCGGAGGGGACGGAGACGGGCACCTACGACGCCCAGGACCGGATGACGAGCTACGGCGCGGCGAGCTTCACCTACACCGCCAACGGCGAGCTGCTGGCGCGGGTCGACCCGGCGGGGACGACCGGCGTCGTCGAAGCCCGTCTCCACCCCCCTCCCAACCCCTGATTTCGCACGGGACGACAGGGGTTCGCCGGCGCGCTCACGCCACCCAGAGCGGGACCTGCTCGAAGCGGTCGACGTCGACGAGACCCTGGTCGGTGAGCTTGAGGCTGGGGATCACCTCGAGGGCGAGGAAGCTCATCGCCATGAACGGGTCGTGGAGCGGCGAGCCCAGGGCGTGGGCGGCGTCGAGGGCCTTGTCGAGCTCGCCTCGGACGCTCTCGATCGGGTGATCGCTCATCAGGCCTCCGAGCGGCAGCGGCACCTCGGCCAGCACCTGCTCGCCCTCGGCCGCCACCAGGCCGCCGCCGATCGCCGCCGCGCGGCGCGCCGCGGTCGAGATCGAGAGGTCGTCGGCGCCGATCAGCACCAGGGTGTGGTGGTCGTGGGCGACCGAGGAGGCGAGCGCGCCACGCGCGAGGCCGAGGCCGCGCACGAAGCCGCGGCCCACCGCCCCCGAGGCGCGGTGGCGCTCGACCACCGCCATCTTGAGCAGGTCGCGCGAAGGGTCGGCCACCGCCTCGCCGCCGCGCACCGTCGCCTCCTCGATCAGGTGTCCGGTCACCAGCTGGTTCGGGATCGCCTCGATCACCCGCGCCCGCACCCCCTCGGCGCGGATCGCGAAGTCGACCGCCTCCCAGTCGACGCTCATCGTCGGCCGCAGGCGCGGGATCGCCGGCAGCTGGCCGTGCGGCACGAGCTCGCCGTCTCTCGCCACCAGCTCGCCGCGGCGCCAGACCATCCGCGGGCGCGGGGCCGAGAGATCGTCGAAGGCGACGAGATCGGCGCGCCGGCCGGGCGCCACCGCGCCGCGGTCGTAGAGGCGGAAGTGCTTGGCGATGCTCCAGGTGGCCATGCGGATCGCCACCACCGGGTCGACGCCGTCCGCGATCGCGAGGCGCAGCAGGTGGTCGATGTGCCCCTGGTCGAGCAGGTCGGCGGGCTGCCGGTCGTCGGTGCAGAGGCAGAGACGGCCGGCGTTGTACGGCGTCACGAGCGGGAGGAGCGTGCGCAGGTTGTGGGCGTTGGTCGCCTCGCGCAGGAAGATCACCATGCCGCGCCGGAGCTTCTCGCGCGCCTCCTCCACCGTCGTGCACTCGTGGTCCGAGGCGATGCCGGCGGCCGCGTAGGCGTTGAGCGCCTGGCCGGTGAGGCCGGGGGCGTGGCCGTCGATCACCCGGTCGGCGAAGCGCTCGAGCTTGGCGAGCACCCCGGGGTCGCAGCCGACCACGCCGGGGAAGTTCATCACCTCGGCGAGGCCGAGCACGAACGGGCTCGACTTGAACGAGGCGAGGTCGACGGCGTCCAGCTCGGCCCCCGAGGTCTCCATGTGGGTCGCCGGCACGCAGGAGGAGGCCATGACGAACATCGACATCGGCGACCCCTTCGCGCACTCGAGCATGAAGCG
>JAHDVN010000124.1:0-4065 GCA_023384635.1 Thermoanaerobaculia bacterium | reverse complement strand
ACCCCCGCGGCGCGGCGGCCTCGGGCGCGCTGGGGGGGGTCTTGGGCCGGGGCCGCGCGCCCGCCCCCCCCCACGGCGCGCGCGAACTCCCGCGGCGTGACCATGGCGCTCTCGACGTGGACGTGGGCGTCGAGGAAGCCGGGGGCGAGGTACGCCCCCCGGAGGTCGACCACCTCGCGCGCCGTGTAGCCGGGGCCGATCCCCACGACGGTGTCGCCGGCCACCGCCACCTCGGCGGGGTAGATCTCGCCGGCGAGGACGTCCACGAGCTTCAGGTTGGTCAGCAGCAGGTCCGCCGGCTCCCGCCCGGCGGCGCGTCGGATCAGTGACTCGAGCTCCACGGTGCCCTCCCTCCCCCTTGGTCCCGGCAATGTAACAGAGGCCGGGGCCCGGCGGCCGGGCGGTTCCCGCTCTGATACCGTCCCGCGGATGCGACCGGCGGAAGGTGCCAGGGGATTTGCAGACGCGGAAGGTGCCGCGGAAGGTGCTGCCGCGGAAGGTGCCAGGCGACTTGCGGCGGCGGAAGGTGCCGCGGCGGAAGGTGCCAGGCGAGTTGCGGGCACCCCCCTGACGCCTCCCCTCCCGTCGCCCCGAGCGAAGTCGAGGGGCCTCGACGGGCGGCCCTCTCCACTGTCGGTGCCCCCCCGCCAGCCATCCCCACCCGGCCTCTTTGCCCTTTCCCGGCACGGCCCGGAGCCCCTTCCGTGACCCGCCCCTCCCTCTCCTTCCGCGTCTCCGGGCTGGACTGCGCCGAGGAGGTGGCGATCCTGAAGCGCACCGTCGGGCCGCTCGCGGGGGGGGAGGAGCGGCTCGGCTTCGACCTGCTCGCGGGGCGGATGACGGTGCCCGGCGGCACCGACCCGGAGGCGGTGGTGGCGGCGGTCGCCGCCGCCGGCCTCGCCGCCGAGCCGTGGCGCGAGCGGGAGGCCGATCACCGCGCCCCCGAGCGGCGCGCCCGCACGTTCACCACCGCCGCCAGCGGCCTCGCCACCGCCGCCGGCTTCGCCCTCCACGCGCTCCTCGGCGGCGGCGTCGCGGCGGCGCTCGGGGCGGTCGAAAGCCCGGCCCCCTGGCCCGCCCGGCTCGCCTACCTCGTGGCGATCGTCGCCGGCGGCTGGTTCGTCGCCCCGCGCGCCTGGGCGGCGCTCCGAGCCCGGCGGCCGGACATGCACCTGCTCATGACGCTGGCCGTGGCCGGCGCCATGGGCCTGGGCGAGTGGTTCGAGGCGGCGACCGTCACCTTCCTCTTCGCCCTCTCCCTCGCTCTCGAGGCCTGGAGCGTCGGGCGGGCCCGCCGCGCGGTCGAGGCGCTCCTCGAGCTCGCCCCGGCCACCGTGCGCCGGCGCCTCCCGGACGGGACCGAGGAGGAGCTCCCCGCCGCCGCGGCCCCGGTCGGCCTCCGATTCCTGGTGCGCCCCGGGGAGCGGATCCCGCTCGACGGCGCGGTCGCGGCCGGCGCGAGCGACGTCGACCAGGCGCCGATCACCGGCGAGAGCGTGCCGGTGCCGAAGGGCCCGGGCGCCGAGGTCTTCGCCGGCACGATCAACGGCCGCGGCGCGCTCGAGGTGGTGGCTACCCGGGCCGCCGCCGACACGACGCTGGCGCGCATCCTGCGCAGCGTCGAAGAGGCCCGCTCCCGCCGCTCCCCCTCGGAGCGGTGGGTGGAGCGCTTCGCCCGCGTCTACACGCCGGCGGTCTTCGCCGCGGCGCTCGCGGTGGCCGTCGCCTCGCCGCTCCTCTTCGCCCTCGCCTGGGGCGACGCGCTCTACCGCGCCCTCGTGCTGCTCGTGATCGCCTGCCCCTGCGCGCTCGTGATCTCCACCCCGGTGGCGGTGGTGGCGGCGCTCGCCGCCGCCGCGCGGCACGGGGTGCTGATCAAAGGGGGCGCGCACCTCGAGGCGCCGGCCCGCCTCGCGGCGATCGCCTTCGACAAGACCGGGACGCTCACCCAAGGCCGCCCGCGGGTGGTCGAGATCGTGCCCCTCGCCGGACACGACGAGGCCGAGCTGCTCGCCCGCGCCGCGGCCCTGGAGGCGGACAGCGAGCACCCGCTGGCCCGCGCGGTGCGCGCCGCGGCGGCGGAGCGCGGGGTGCGGGTCGCCCCGGCGGAGAGCTTCGAGAGCCTGCCCGGCAAGGGGGCGACCGGGCGGGTCGGCGGCCGCTCGTTCTGGATCGGCTCCCACCGCTACCTCGAGGAGCGCGGCCAGGAGACACCGGAGGTGCACGACCGCCTCGAGGCGATCGCCGAGGCCGGACGCACCGCGGTGGTGGTCGGCAACGCGACCCACGTCTGCGGCTTCCTCGCGGTGGCCGACACCGTCCGCCCCGAGGCGGCCGCGGCGCTCGCCGGTCTGCGCCGGGAGGGGGTCGCGCACCTCGTGATGCTCACCGGCGACCACGCCCCCACCGCCGAGGCGGTGGCGGCCGCGGTGGGGATCGACGAGGTGCGCGCCGAGCTCCTGCCCGCCGAGAAGCTCGCGGCGATCGAGGAGCTGGTGCAGAGCCACGGGACGGTCGCGATGGTCGGCGACGGGGTCAACGACGCCCCGGCGATGGCGCGCGCCACGCTCGGGATCGCGATGGGCGCCGCCGGCACCGACGCCGCGATCGAGACCGCCGACATCGCGCTCATGGCCGACGACCTCGGCAAGCTCCCCTGGCTCGTCGCCCACGCGCGCCGCGCTCTCGCGGTGGTGCGGCAGAACATCGTCTTCGCGCTCGGCGTGAAGGCGGCGTTCGTGCTCCTCACCTTCCTCGGCGCCGCCAGCCTCTGGGCGGCGATCGCCGCCGACATGGGGGCCTCGCTGCTCGTGGTCGCCAACGCCCTGCGCCTGCTGCGCGGCTGAGACGCGGCGCGGCCGCCCGGACGCTCAGGCGTCGACGGAGCGGGCGGGGAGCGCGACCCGCGCGAGGAGCGCGCCGCCGGCGGCGAAGAAGAGCCCGATCGAGAGGAGCGCCCAGCGCTGGCTGCCGGTCACGGCTCCCACGGCGCCGAAGAGGAGCGGGCCGAAGGCGGCCGAGAGCCGCCCGGCCACCGCGTTGAAGCCGTAGAGCTCCCCGGCGCGCTCGGGCGGGATCAGCAGCGAGAACAGCGAGCGGCAGACCGACTGCGTCGAGCCGATCACGAGCGCGATCAGCCCCACCACCCAGCGCGCCAGCCACGGCGCGCTGCCGAACGCCATGATCGCGATCACCGCGATCCAGACCGCGAGCGTGAGGTAGATCGTCCCCCGGTGCGACCAGCGGTCGGCGAGGTGGCCGGCGGCCGCCGTCGCCGGCACCCCGAAGAGGTGGAGCGCGAGCGCCAGCCAGAGCAGCTCCGCCACCGAGGCGCCGAACGCCCCGCGCAGGTAGATGGCGCCGAAGAAGAGCACCGTCACCACGCCGTCGTTGATCAGGTAGAAGGCGGCGAGGAAGCGGAAGAGCTGCCGCTCGCGCCGCCAGCCGCGGACGGTGGCCACCACCCGCCGCCAGGCGCTCGTGGGCGAGGCGTCCTCCGCTCCCCCCGCCGGCCCCGGCGCCCGCACGCCGCGCAGCGCGAGGAGGGCCGGCAACGCGAGGACGAGCAGCAGCAGCCCGACCGCCGGGAAGGCGAGCCGGAAGCGGCCGAGGGCATCCCCCTCGAGCCCGCCCGAGGCGAGGGGCAGGCAGACCAGCACCGCTGCCACTCCGCCCAGAAACCCGACCGCCCAGGCGAGCGCCGAGATCCGCCCCGCCTCTCCCGGGCGCGCGAGGTGCGGGAGGTAGGAGTCCGCGAGCGAGGCGCCGAGCAGGTAGCCGGCCTGCGCCACCACGAAGAGCCCCGCTGCCGCGAGCACGCCGCCGGCCGGCACCGCGCCGAGAGCGGCGGTGGCGAGGGCGCAGGCGAGCGTCGCCGCCGCCAGCAGCCCCCAGCGCCGCCCGCGGTCGGCGAGCGCGCCGACGAACGGCGCCGCGAGCCCCGGCAGCAGCAGCGCCACCCCCGCGACGAGCGCCCAGCGCGTCTCGGAGCCGGGACCGGGGGAGACCACCGACTGGAAGAAGAGCGGCAGGAGGAGGATCGGCACCACCCCCCAGTAGGCCGAG
>JAHDVN010000123.1:2110-9663 GCA_023384635.1 Thermoanaerobaculia bacterium | reverse complement strand
GCTCGGCGACGGGGTGCCGGCGGCGCTCGGCCGCGGGGTGGCCGACGCCGGCCTCGCCGCCGCCTCGACCGCGGAGCTCGCGCGGCGGCTCGGCCGCCCGGCCGGCGAGGCCGCGGCGGCGCTCGCCGCGCTGGCCGGGGGTGGCCGCCTCCTGGAGCTCCCCCCGGGGGCCGACGGCCACGCCCGCTGGGTGGCCCCGGGGGCGGTGGAGCGCCTCGCCGAGCGGGCGCGCCGGGAGCTCAAGGCGTTCTTCGCCCGCGAGCGCCTGGCCCGCGGCTGGCCGCGGGCCGAGGCGGTGCGCCGCCTGCTGCCGGGCCGGGCGGCGGAGCTCGCCGGCACCTACCTCGGCTGGCTCGCGGCGCGCAAGGTGCTGGTCGCCTCCGGCGAGCTGCTGACCCTGCCCGGGCGCGAGGTCGACCTCTCGGGGGAGGAGTCGGACCTCTCGCGCCGGCTCCTCGAGCGGCTCGTCGCGGCCGGGCTCCAGGCCCCGTCGCCCGGCGAGCTCGCGGCCGAGCTCGGCGCCAAGCCGCAGATCCTCGAGGGGGTGCTCCGCTACCTCGTCGCCGCCGGGCAGGTCTCCCGCCTCCCCGGCGGCCTGCTCTGCGCGCGCCACGCGGTCGAGCGGCTGGTCGCCGACCTGCTGGCCACCGGCTGGGAGCGCTTCACGGTGGGCCAGTTCAAGGAGCGCTTCGGCCTCTCCCGCAAGTGGGCGATCCCGCTGCTGGAGCACCTCGACTCGCGCGGGGTGACCCGCCGGTCGGGCGACGAGCGCCAGCTGCGCCGCGCCTGAGGGCCGCGCGGCCGGCGGGCCGCCGGGGCCCGGCCTCGCCCGGTTGGCGCGGGCGCGGCGGAGCGGTTACAATGCGGTGTCCGCAGCACCGCAGCCGGCGCCACGTCGGCCGGCCGAACCCCCAGGGGAACCGGAACCATGACCAAGGCCCAGAGGCTCCTGCTCTTCCTAGTGATCGCGCTCGGAGTCACCGGCTCCGTTTACGCCCAGACCACCGCGCGCGTGCACGGCGTGATCCGCGACCAGGACGGCAACCCCGTCGCCGGCGTGAAGATCACGATCCCCGACCCGGACGTCAAGGGACGCGTCGCGGAGGCGACGAGCGACGAATTCGGCAAGTACCAGATCGTCATCGCCGACGCCACCAAGCCGCTCGCGTGGCGGATCGAGAAGGAGGGCTTCCACACCACCGAGACGCCGAAGAAGGTGCCGGCCGCGCTCACGGTGGAGCTCGACCTCGTGATCTTCTCGCTCGACGGACCGCTGCCGATGGGCGAGGTGCCGGCCGCCGAGGAGGCGGAGGCGGCCCGCCAGCGGCAGGAGGCGAAGATCCGCGCCGCCGAGCTCTTCAACGAGGGGGCGACGCTCTACAACGCCAAGGACATCGACGGCGCGCTGGCGAAGTTCCAGGCCGCGGTGGGCGAGGACCCGGAGCTCGCGCCCGCCCACTCGGTGATCGCGCGCATCCACCACGGGCGCCAGCAGTGGGCCGAGGCGGCGGCGGCGGCCGAGCGCGCGGCCGGGCTCAAGCCCGGCGACGCGGCGGCGCAGTTCGTGCGCTTCGACGCCTGGAGCCGCCTGGGCGACCAGGAGAAGTCGCTCGCGGCCCTCGAGGGGCTCAAGCACGCCGACCCGGCCAACGCCGCGAAGGTCATCTACCAGCGGGGCGAGGAGCTGTTCAACGGCAACGACACCGCCGCCGCGCTCGCCCTCTTCCAGGAGGCGGTCGGCATCGATCCCGAGAACGCGCGGGCCCACTACCGGCTCGGCCTCTGCTACGTGAACCTGGGCAAGAGCGCCGAGGCGAAGGTGGCCCTGGAGCGCTTCGTGGCCCTGGCTCCGGACGACCCGGAGGCGGCGGTGGCCAAGGAGATGATCGGCTACCTGAAGTAGCTACAGGGTCGGTGGTCCAAGATTTTGGACGAAGTCCCGAGTTGTTGGATCACGCCCCGGCCGGGCTTGCCGCAGTCTCCCCCGGGGAGCCTCGGTCGAGTGTCGAAGTCGTTTGTTTGTGGAGATTGCCACACCGGCCCCGGGGCCCTCTGCGCAGAGCTTCCGTGGCACGGAATTGGCAGTGAGGAAGTGGCATGACAGCGATCCGCGGTGTGCGCGGGTCAGCGGTTCGTCTCAACTGAAGGAGGAAAACATGCAGCGACGCAACGCATGGATCTGGGCTCTCGTCCTCTGCCTGACGCTCGGCGGCACGGCATTCGGACAGGGCGTCCAGACCGGCACCCTCGTCGGCTCGGTGACGTCGAATGACGGCGCCGCGCTGCCCGGCGTGACCATCACGGTCACGTCCCCCGCGCTCCAGGGCGAGCGCTCGACGGTCTCGGCCGTCAACGGCGACTTCGTCCTGCGCGGCCTGCCCCCGGGGCAGTACCGCGTGGTCTTCACCCTCGAGGGGATGAAGTCGGTCGAGCGGCAGGTCCAGGTCGGCCTCGGCACGACCGCCCGCGCCGACGCGGTGATGGAAGTGGCTGCGGCCGAAGAGACGATCGTGGTGACCGGTGAGGCCCCCTCGGCTCTCGAGACCACGACGGTGGGCGCCAACCTCACCGCCGCGGAGGTCAACACCCTCCCGATCAACCGGACGCTGTCGGGCATCGCCTCGTTCGCGCCCGGCCTGACCACCAACACCCCCAACGCCGGTCAGGTCACGATCTCCGGCGGCTTCGCCTACGACAACGTGTTCCTGGTCGACGGCGTGGACGTCAACGACAACCTGTTCGGCACCGCCAACAACCTCTTCATCGAGGACGCGATCGACGAGACGCAGGTCCTGACCTCGGGCATCTCGGCCGAGTACGGGCGCTTCTCGGGCGGCGTCATCAACGCCATCACGAAGAGCGGCGGCAACCAGTTCACCGGCTCGTTCCGCGCCGACCTGACGAAGGCCACCTGGCGCGACGAGACGCCGTACGAGAAGGACCGCGGGATCGAGCGCGAGGGCGACCTCAGCAAGATCTACTCGGCCACCCTCGGCGGCCCGATCGTGCGCGACTACCTCTGGTTCTTCCTCGCCGGACGCGACTCCGAGACGGACACGGCGGGGAGCCTCCCGCTGACCGGCATCCCGTTCAACCGGACCGACACGAACGAGCGCTACCAGGTCAAGCTGACCGGGACGATCGCCCAGAACCACACCGTGCAGGGCACGTACACGAACAACGAGACGGCCCAGAACAACCTCCCGACGTTCAGCTTCTCGATCGATCCGGCCACGCAGTACAGCCGCACGCTCCCGAACGACGGCTTCTCGCTGAGCTACAACGGCATCTTCACGCAGTCGCTGTTCGGCGAGGTCCGCTACTCGGAGAAGGCGTTCCAGTTCAAGGACTCGGGCGGCACGAACACGGACATCGTGCAGGGCTCGCCGATCTTCACCCAGGGCGTCCTCTCGCCGGGCGGCTACCACTACAACGCCCCCTACTTCGACGCCACGGACCCCGAGGACCGGAACAACGAGCAGATCTACGGCGCGCTGTCGTACTTCTTCTCCTCCGAGGCGCTCGGCAGCCACGACCTCAAGTTCGGCTACGAGCAGTTCACCACCACCCGCACCGGCGGCAACTCGCAGTCGCCGTCGGGCTACGTCTTCGACACGGACCTCCTCTACACCGGCGGCCAGGTGCAGCGCGACGCGAACGGGCGCTTCATCCCGGTCTTCACGCCGGGCCTCTCGGGCCTCGAGTGGTGGATCGCCACCCGCGGCGCGAAGATCGACATCAACACCGACTCGTTCTTCGTCAACGACCGCTGGAACCTCAACAAGAACTGGTCGTTCAACATCGGCTTCCGCTACGAGCAGGTGAAGTCCGAGGCCACCGGCGGCATCACGACGGTCGACACCTCGGCCTTCGTGCCGCGCATCGGCGTGTCGTTCGACCCGCTCGGCAACGGCAAGTACAAGTTCGACCTGACCTACGCCGAGTACGCCGGCAAGTACAGCGAGGCGCAGTTCGCCGAGAACACGACGGTCGGCAACCCGAAGCTGCTCTACGGCTACTACATCGGCCCCGCGGGCCAGGGCCTCAACTTCGCCCCTGGCTTCAACCCGGGCAACTACTTCTTCTACTACGCCAACGATCCGACGGCGAACGTCTTCACCGACCCGGACATCAACTCGCCGAAGACGCGTGAGTTCACGCTGGCGGGCGGCATGGACCTCGGCCGCGGCGGCTATCTCAAGCTCATCTACACCGACCGCGACGTCTCCGACTTCGTCGAGGACTTCATCACCATGGAGACCGGCCAGACGTCGGTCTCGGTCGGCGGCGTCGACGCCGGCGTGTTCGACAACCGGGTCTTCCGCAACAGCGACACGCCGGTGCGCGAGTACCAGGCGCTGCAGCTGCAGGGCCGCTACCGCATCACCGACAACTGGACGGCGAACATCGGCTGGACCTACCAGCTGACGAACGACGGCAACTTCGAGGGTGAGGGGACGAACACCCCGGGCATCTCGTCGAGCTTCGGCGACTACCCGGAGATCCTCGGCCCCGCCGAGTCCCGCATCTTCCCGCAGGGCCGCCTGAACGACTTCCAGGAGCACAAGATCCGTCTGTGGACGAACTACCTGCTCGACTTCGGCCGTGCGGGCGCGTTCGACCTGGGTCTCGTCTGGCGGTACGACTCGCCGACCACCTTCAGCTACACCGCGACCAACCAGTCGACGGCCACGCTGCGCGCGAACGACCCGGGCTACGCCTCGCCGCCGCGCACCACCACCATCTTCTTCGGTGAGCGGGGCATCGGCGAGTACAACTCGACCAGCCTGTTCGACGTCTCCGTGACCTACCGGATCCCGGTGTGGAAGTCGATCGAGCCGTACGTCAAGTTCGAGGTCTACAACGTCCTCAACGACGACACGCTCGTGACCTTCAACACCACGGTCACCGCGGACCCGACCAGCGCTCTCGACGCGTACGGCTTCCGTACCGGCTACATCAAGGGCGTGAACTTCGGCAAGGCCACCTCGGCGGGCAACCACGTCACGCCGCGCGAGTACTTCGTCTCGGCGGGCATCCGCTTCTAGAGTTTGCGCTGAGCTCGATTGAGCTTCCGGGGCGGCTGCGGCCGCCCCTTTTCTTTTCTCCTCGGGAGGGGGAGGCGGCGACGGCGGTGCGGTAGCATCGCCCGGTGCGAAGCCGAACGCTCTTCCCCCTCCTCCTCCTTCTCGTTCTCTTCTCCGCCCTCGCCCCGACCGCCTGCGGCCGCCGGGCGGAGCGCGCCCCGGGAGCCCCGGTCGTCCTCATCTCGATCGACACGCTGCGCTCCGACCGGCTGCCGGCCTACGGGCACCGGGCCGGGGCCACGCCGGCGATCGACCGCCTGGCGGCCGACGGCATCCTCTTCGAGAGCGCCTGGGCGCAGGTGCCGCTCACCCTGCCCTCCCATGCCTCGCTCTTCACCGGCCTGCTGCCCCCCGCGAGCGGGGTGCGGAGCAACCTGGGCTACCGGTTGGAGCCGGGCCGGGGGACGCCGCTGGCGGTGGCGCTCGCCGGACGGGGCTACGCCACCGGCGGGGCGGTGTCGGCCTACGTGCTGCGGCGCGAGACGGGGATCGCCGCCGGCTTCGAGACCTGGGACGACGCGATCGCCTTCTCCCCCGAGGCCACGCTCTCCGAGCTCGAGCGCCCGGGCGAGCGCAGCGTGGACGCCGCGCTCGCTTGGCTCGGCGGGGTCGCCGACCGGCCGTTCTTCCTCTTCCTCCACCTCTTCGAGCCGCACTTCCCCTACGAGCCGCCGGCGCCCTTCCGCGAGCGGCTGGCCGACCCGTACGACGGCGAGATTGCCGCCGCCGACGCCGCGGTGGGGCGGCTGCTCGACTGGCTCCGGGAGCGGGGGCTCTACGACGAGGCGGTGATCGTGCTGCTCTCCGACCACGGCGAAGGGCTCGGCGACCACGGCGAGGAAGAGCACGGCATCCTGCTCTACCGCGAGAGCCTGCAGGTGCCGCTGATCGTCAAGCTCCCCGGTCAGCGCCGGGCGGGGGAGCGGGTCGAGCGGGCGGTGGCTCTGGTCGACGTCGCGCCGACTCTCTACGAGCTGCTCGAGGTGCCGGCGCCCGCGGGCCTCGCCGGACGGTCCTTGCTGGAGCCGCCGGAGCCGGGCGAGCCGCGCGCCATCTACGCCGAGACCGTCTACCCGCGCATCCACCTCGGCTGGAGCGAGCTGCGTTCGATGGTCGACGGGCGCTGGCAGTACATCGAGGGGCCCGACCCGGAGCTCTACGACCTCGCGCGCGACCCCGGGCAGCGGGAGAACGTGCTCGCCCGCGAGCGGCGCGAGTACCGCCGCCTCGCCGACCGGCTGGCCGCGATCCCGCTGGCGCTCGAGGCGGCGCGCGAGGCGAGCGCCGAGGAGCGGGCGAAGCTCGCGGCGCTCGGCTACCTCGCCGGCTCGGCGCCGGAGACGACCGGGCCACGCCCCGACCCGAAGCGGGAGATCGCGCTGCTCGAGGAGCTCCAGGACGCCTTCCGGCTCGCCAACACCGGCGAGCTGCCGCGTGCGCTCGCCGCCCTGGAGGGGATCCTCGCGCGCCAGCCGGCGCTGGTCGACGCGCGGCTGCAGCGAGCGGCGGTGCTGCGCCGCCTCGGCCGCCCGCTCGAGGCGAAAGAGGAGTACCTGCGCGTCGCCCGCGAGTCGGAGCCGCATCGCGAGAGCGTGGCGCTCGAGGTCGCGAAGCTGGAGCTCGAGCTCGGGGAGATCGCGGCCGCGGAAGAGCACGCGCGGCTCGCGCTCGCCGCCACCCCGGCCGAGGCACGGCTGCTCCTCGCCTCGGCGGCGCTGCGCCGCGGGGATCTCGCCGCCGCCGCGAGGCCCGCGAGGCCGCCGGGCCGCCCGCGCGGCCGCACCTGCCGGCGGTGGTGCTGCTGGCGCGCGTCGCCATCGAGCGGGGCGACCCGGCGGCGGCGGTCGAGCGGCTGGCGCCGGTGCGGGCGCGGATCGCCGCCGGCGAGCTGGAGCCGCTGGCGACCCTCGAGGTGACCGCCGGCGACGCGCTCGCGCGGCTCGGCCGCGGCGCCGAGGCGGAGGCGGCGTTCCGGAGCGAGATCCAGCGCTTCCCGGGCGGGACCGAGGCGTACGCCCGGCTGGCGTTGCTCCTCGCCTCCCAGCGCCGCTTCGACGAGATCCAGCCGCTCCTCGACGGCATGGTGGCGGCGATCCCGGGGCCGCGGTCGCTGCTCCTCGCCGGGCAGGTGATGGAGGATCTCGGGAATCTCCAGGACGCGCGGGGCTACCGCGCCCGGGCGCAGGCGCTCGGGGCCCGTCCGGCGGGGTCGTGACCGTGCCCGGCTCGCACGAGCTGCGGCGCATCGTCTCCCGCGCCGAGGCGCTCGCCCGCGCCGGCGAGCCGGCGGTGCTCGCCACCCTGGTTCGCCTGCGCGGCTCGCACTACCGCAAGCCGGGGGCGCGGATGCTGCTGGGCGGCGGCGAGCTCGCCGGCATGGGCTCGGGCGGCGGGCCGGACGCCGAGCTCGCCGCGCGCGCCGCCGGGGCGCTGGCCGCCGGCCGGCCGGTGGCGCTGGTCTACGTC
>JAHDVN010000123.1:0-2100 GCA_023384635.1 Thermoanaerobaculia bacterium | reverse complement strand
GGGGGCGGCGCCTCGCCGCTCGCCGGCGTCGCCCACGCCCTCGCGGCGCGGCGGCGGCTGGCGATGGCGACCCTCTTCGCGAGCCCGGAGGACGGGCCGCCGCCGGGGCTGCGGCGGTGGCGCGACAGCGCCGGCGAGGAGGGCGGGGACGCTCTCCCCGCAGCGCTCCGCGGCCCGCTCGAAGCGGCGCTCGACGCGGTGCTGGCGGGCGGGGGCGCGGCGGAGGTCGCGGCCCCCGACGGGAGCTGGGCCGCGCTCGTCGAGCCGCTCGAGCCGCCGGTGAGCCTCGTCGTGGCGGGCGCCGGGCGGGACGCGGTCCCGGCGGCGGAGCTCGCCGCCCGGCTCGGCTGGGAGATCTCGGTCGTCGACCCGCAGGGGAAGCCGGAGACGGCGGAGCGGTTCCCGGACGCGGAGGCGGTGCTCGGGCCGCCGCTCGGCGGCCTCGGCGCCCGGCTGCGCCTCGGCCCGCGGGCGGCCGCGGTGGTGATGACCCACCGCTACCTCGACGACCTGGCGCTCCTCGCCGAGCTGCTGCCGCTCCCCTTCGGCTACCTGGCCCTCCTCGGCCCGCGCTCCCGGCGCGAGCGGCTGCTCGCCGACCTCGAGCGGCGCGGGCTCGCGGCGGCGGACGCCGCGCGCGCCCGGATCCGCAACCCGGCGGGGCTCGACCTCGGCGGCGGCAGCCCGGAGGAGATCGCGCTCGCGATCGTGGCCGAGGCGCAGGCGGCGCTCCAGGGGCGCTCCGGCGGGCCGCTCACCGCGCGGGCCGAGCGCGAGGCCGCGGCGGCCCCTGCGTGATCCTCCCCCCCGTCGCCGCCGTGCTGCTCGCGGCCGGCGGCTCGCGCCGGGCCGGGCGGGCGAAGCTCCTCTTCCCCTGGCGCGGCACGACGCTGCTGCGGCACGCCGCGGCGGCGGCGCTCGGGAGCGGCGCCGATCCGGTCCTCTGCGTCCTCGGTTGCGAAGGGGAGCGGCTCGCCGCGGAGCTCGCCGGCCTCCCGCTCCACCTCGTGCCGAACGACGGGTGGGAGGAGGGGCTCGCCTCGAGCTTCCGGACGGCGCTCGCCGCGCTGCCCGAGCTCGCGGCCGAGGCGGAGGGGGCGCTCTTCCTGCTCGCCGACCAGCCGCTGGTGGGCGCGCCCGAGCTCGCCCGCCTCCTCGCCCACGCCCGCGGGCTCGCCGGGCCGGGCCGGCCGCTGCCGCTCCTCGCGAGCGCCTGCGGGGCGGGGATCGGACCGCCGGTGCTCCTGCCCGCACGGCTCTGGCCGGAGCTCGCCGCCCTCCGCGGCGACCGCGGGGCGCGGGAGATCCTCGAGCGCCACCGCACCGAGCTGGTGATCTTCGACCTCCCGGAGGCGGCCTACGACGTCGACCGGGAGGAGGATCTCGCCGCGCTCACCGCGCTGGCCTCGCGCGCCAACGCCTGAAGCTCGCTCCGGATCGCCTCGCGGCGCGCCCGGAGCAGGGCATGGAGAGAGCGCCGGGTGCGCAGCAGCAGGAACGCCCGTACCTCCCGCCGGAGCCGCTGCTGCTCCTCGAGGTAGCGCAGCGCCACCCAGCCGGCTGCGGGCGCGGCGAGGAGCGCCGCGAGCGCCGCCCCGCCGCCGAGGAATCGCCCCGCCAGGAGCGCCTCGCCGATCCAGGTCGCGGGGTAGAGGAGGAGCGAGGGGAAGAGCTTGTAGGTCGCTACCTGGTTCGGATCGCGCCGCACGGCGAGCGCCGCGAGGCGCGCGAGCTGGTAGGGCAGGGCGTTGGCGGCGATGCCGAGGAGCGCCAGCGGCAGCCGCAGGCCGAGCCCGGAGAGGCTCCGCAGCAGAAAGGCGAAGGCCGGCAGCAGGCGCGGGTGGGCCGCCACCTGGGCATCGGTCAGCCGGGCGGCGCGCAGATGCCGGTCGTAGTCGGCGACGGCCGCGGCGAGGGCGGCGAGGCGCTCGGGGTGGCGCGCGGCGAGCGCGGCGCGGCCGGCGAGGAGCGCCTGCTGGCGGGAGAACTCCGCGGCGAGCGAGGGCGCATCCCCTTCGCTCGCGAAGAGCTCGGCGGCGCGGTCGACGAGCCGCGCCTGGTCCCAGCTCGCGAAGTTCAGCGTCACGCGCCGGAGCCCCT
>JAHDVN010000587.1 GCA_023384635.1 Thermoanaerobaculia bacterium | reverse complement strand
ACCCCCACGTGCGTGGGGACAGCTCGACGGCGAGCTGGTCGGCTCGATCGCGGTGCCCGGTACACCCCCACGTGCGTGGGGACAGCGGGCTACGTCGCCGTCGGCCTCACCGAGGGGATCGGTACACCCCCACGTGCGTGGGGACAGCGAGCGGCGCCTCAGTCCAAGCCGGCCCATCACCGGTACACCCCCACGTGCGTGGGGACAGCGGGTAGGTACCCCCACGGCTCCCCGTGATTCACCGGTACACCCCCACGTGCGTGGGGACAGCAGCAGGCGCTGCAGAACGGGCCGCTGAGCCGTCGGTACACCCCCACGTGCGTGGGGACAGCGAGGCAAGGCTTGGCCATCCCCAGGCTACCCGACGGTACACCCCCACGTGCGTGGGGACAGCGCCTGTGGACGCTCGACGGGCGGCCGATGTTGACCGGTACACCCCCACGTGCGTGGGGACAGCGGCGGCCAAGGACGGCTGGCTCCACAACAGCCCCGGTACACCCCCACGTGCGTGGGGACAGCCCAGGTCAGCTCCATGTCGGAGTTGACGTCCACGGTACACCCCCACGTGCGTGGGGACAGCCGCGGTGGTGGATGCCATCCCGGGCGGTACGGCGGTACACCCCCACGTGCGTGGGGACAGCCTTCTTGCCGCGCGTGTAGGCTCGCATCGAGCCCGGTACACCCCCACGTGCGTGGGGACAGCAGCGCCTCCTCGAGACCGGAGTAGCTGAGCTCCGGTACACCCCCACGTGCGTGGGGACAGCGCAGGCGACTCAGCTCGGCGGCGAGCGCCAGTGCGGTACACCCCCACGTGCGTGGGGACAGCGTTCACCCCGTCCACGTCGGGCGAGAAGACGTACGGTACACCCCCACGTGCGTGGGGACAGCGAACTCGTCCCACTCCATCTCCGGGTTCGCCGCCGGTACACCCCCACGTGCGTGGGGACAGCAAGGCTGGCGACGTGACCGGGGTAAGCATCGGCGGTACACCCCCACGTGCGTGGGGACAGCGGACTTCCAGTCACCGTCCACTACTTGCACTTCCGGTACACCCCCACGTGCGTGGGGACAGCGACCCAGGTGTTCGCCGCCGAGACCCGGACCACCGGTACACCCCCACGTGCGTGGGGACAGCGTTGTACGCGGCGACGATCTCCTGCACCGTGAACGGTACACCCCCACGTGCGTGGGGACAGCTTCCCGGATGGCCTAACGTGGGACGGATCCGAACGGTACACCCCCACGTGCGTGGGGACAGCTGCAGTCGCGGCTATCGGCAGAGGGACTGCT
>JAHDVN010000122.1 GCA_023384635.1 Thermoanaerobaculia bacterium | reverse complement strand
CCGACGAGGAGGAGCGGCGCCGCGGCCCCCGGATCGCCGGCGAGGACCACCGGCCAGGCGCCCCCCTCGCCCTCCCAGCCCTCGACCTGGGCCGGGAGGCCCCGCACCGCGAGCGCCGCGGCGAGGTGCGCCGCCACCGCGGCGAGCCCCGCGCGATCGCCGCTCGGCGAGGAGAGGGCGCAGAGCTCCTCGAGCAGCTGGAGGGCGCGCGCGGCGGCCGGGTCGAGGGGATCGGGGGCGGAGAGCAAGGGCGCGGGGGCCGCGGAGGGCGCGGCCCGGCAGCGGATGCTAGCAGCCCGCGGGGCGGAGGCGGGCGCGACCTCGGGGCACGCCGGGCTGGTAGGCTCGGCCCCGTCATGCGCACCGTCCGGATCGCCAACGGCCAGGGCTTCTGGGGAGACAACGTCGACGAGCCGCTGCGGCTCCTCGAGCTGGGACCGATCGACTACCTCGGCATGGACTACCTCGCCGAAGTGACGCTGTCGATCATGATGCGGCAGAAGCTGAAGAACCCCGCCGCCGGCTACGCCACCGACTTCCTCGACTTCGCGCGCCGCGCCCTGCCGCTGCTCGTCGAGAAGAACGTCAAGGTGATCACCAACGCCGGCGGCCTGAACCCGCGCGCCTGCCGCGAGCGGATCTTCGAGATCGCCCGCGCGCTCGGCCTCTCGGGCCTGCGTGTGGGGATCGTCGAGGGGGACGACCTGCTCGCGCGGCTCCCGGCGCTCGTCGCCGCGGGGCACGAGCTCTGCAACATGGACAGCGGCGCGCCGCTCGCCCCGCTCCTCGACCGCGTCAGCTCGGCCAACGCCTACGTCGGGGCGCGGCCGGTGGCGGAGGCGCTCGCCCAGGGAGCGCAGATCGTCCTCTGCGGCCGCGTGACCGACACCGCCCTCGCCCTCGGGCCGCTCGTCCACGAGCACGGCTGGGCGGCCGACGACTGGGACCGCCTCGCCGCCGGCACCGTGGCTGGACACATCCTCGAGTGCGGCGCGCAGGCCACGGGCGGGAACTTCACCCGCTTCTGGGAGGTCCCCGACCTCGCGAACGTCGGCTACCCGATCGCCGAGGTCGCCGCCGACGGCTCGTTCGCGGTCACCAAGCACCCGGGGACCGGCGGCCTCGTCACCGTCGACACCGTCTCCGAGCAGCTGGTCTACGAGATGGGCGACCCGGACTCGTACATCACGCCCGACGTGACCGCCGACTTCACCACGATCCGCCTCGCGCAGGAGGGGCCCGACCGGGTCGCGGTCTCCGGCATCCGCGGCCGGCCGAACACGCCGTTCCTCAAGGTCTCCGCTTCCTACCTCGACGGCTACAAGGCGAGCGGGCAGGTGACGATCTCCGGGCCCCGCGCGGTGGAGAAGGCGCGGCTCGCGGCAGAGATCGTCTGGCAGCGCCTGGCGCGCGCCGGCGTCACCTTCCCCGAGGAGATGCGGCGCGTCGAGCTGCTCGGCGCCGGCGCGGTGCTCCCGGGGATCCTGTCCGCTCCGGCCGACCCGCCGGAGGTGGTGCTCCGCCTCGCGGTGCGGGATGCCGACCGCGCGAAGGTCGACCGCTTCGGCAAGGAGATCGCACCGCTGGTGACCGCCGGCCCGCCCGGGGTGACCGGCTTCGCGGGCGGCCGCCCGAAGGCGCAGGAGGTGGTCGCCTACTGGCCGGCGCTGCTCGCCCGCGAGGAGGTGGAGGCCCACCTCGCGGTCTCGGTGGAGGAGGTCTAGAGATGCGCGTGAAGCTCGCCCGGATCGCCCACGCCCGCTCCGGCGACAAGGGGGACGGGAGCAACGTCGGCCTCGTTGCCGCGAGCCCCGAGATCTACGAGCTGCTCTGCCGCGAGGTCACGCCGGAGCGGGTGCGCGCCCACTTCGCCGGGGTCTGCCGCGGCGAGGTGGAGCGCTTCGAGGTCCCGAACCTGCTCGCCCTCAACTTCCTCCTGCACGACTCGCTCGGCGGCGGCGGCACCGCGAGCCTGCTCACCGACGCGCAGGGGAAGACCCACGGCCAGGGGCTGCTCGAGATGGAGATCGACGTGCCGGAGGGGCTCGCCGGGTGAGCGAAGCCGCGCGGGTCGAGGTGCGGCGCGAGGGGGAGCTCGTCCGCGTCGTGCTGAACGACCCCGACCGCGCCAACGCGCTCGCGCCGGCGATGGTCGCCGAGCTCACGGCGGTCTTCCGCCGCGACTGGCGCGCCGAGGGGGTGCGGGCGCTGCTCCTCTCCGGCGCCGGGCGCCACTTCTGCGCCGGTGCCGACCTCGCCCACCTGGCCGCGCTCCAGGCGGCGACGCGCGAGGAGAACCGGCGCGACTCGCAGGCGCTCCGCGATCTCTTCGCCGCGCTGCTCGGCCAGGAGGCGCTCACGATCGCGCTCGTCCAGGGCTCGTGCGTGGCCGGCGGCTGCGGGCTGGCCACCGCCTGCGACTTCACGATCGCCACCGAGGACGCCCGCTTCCTCTACAGCGAGGCGCGCATCGGCTTCGTGGCGGCGCTGGTGGCGACCTTCCTGCCGCTGCGCGTGAAGGGCAGCGACCTGCGCGAGCTGCTCCTCTTCCCGCGCCCGCTCCCGGCCGCCCGCGCCCTCGAGATCGGCCTCGTGAACCGCGTGGTGCCGGCCGCCGAGCTCGAGAGCGCCGCCCTCGCGCTCGCCGGCGAGGTCCTCGCGACGGCCTCTTCCGAGTCGATCGCGCGCACCAAGCGGCTGCTGCTCGAGCTTGCCGGCCTCTCCTTCGAGGAGCGCCTCGATCGCGCGGCGGAGGCCAACGCCGAGGCCCGGACGACCGCCGACTGCCAGCGCGGCATCGCCACCTTCCTGGCCGAGAAGAAGACCCCGGACTGGCGGCGATGAGCCCGCGGCGCCTCGTCCTCTTCGACATCGACGGCACGCTCGTCGACTGCGGCGGGCAGGCGAAGCCGCTCTTCGCCGAGGCGATGGAACAGGCGTTCGGCACCGCGGGGGCGGTGGACCGCTACGACTTCTCCGGGCGCACCGACCCGCGGATCGTCTTCGACCTCGCGGTGGGGGCGGGAGTCGAGCCGGAGGCCGCGATGGCGGGCCTGCCGCGGGTGCGCGAGCACTACCTCGAGCGGCTCGCGGGGGCTCTCCGCCCCGAGCGGATGCGGCTCCTGCCGGGGATCGCGGAGCTGGTCGCGGCGCTCGCCGCGGGCGGCGAGGTGGCGCTCGGCCTGCTCACCGGCAACTGGGAGCGGGGGGCGCGCATCAAGCTCGCGCCGTTCGACCTCAACCGCTACTTCCCGTTCGGCGCTTTCGGCGACGACCAGCTCGACCGGCGCGACCTGCCGCCGGTGGCCTGGCGCGAGGCCTCCCGCCACACCGCGCGCGCCTTCGCGCCGGAGGAGACGCTGATCGTCGGCGACTCGCTCCTCGACGTCTCGTGCGCCCACGCGCACGGCGCGTAGGTGCTGGCGGTCGCGACGGGTTGGACCTCGGCCGCGGATCTGCGCGCCGCCGGCGCCGACTGGGTGGTGGACGACCTCGCCGGCGCCCGCGACCTCGCCGCCGCGACCGGCGGGGCGTTCTAGCTTCGGGGCTCTCCGCTCTCCAGCGGCAGCCCGAGCCGCTCCCACTCGGCCATGCCGCCGGGCAGCTCGGTCACCCGCCGCGCCCCGATGCCGACCAGCGCGAGCGCGAGCCGTCGCCGGCTCGCGTCGTTCGGCCCCGCGCCGACGACGGAGATCTCCGCCGCCCCTTCGACGCTCTTCGGCAGCGCCCCGAGCTCGCGCCCGTCCACCCGCACGGAGCCCGGGATCCGCCCGCTGGCGAACGCCGCCGCGTCCCGCGCGTCGACCACCGCCCAGGGCGGATGCGCGGCCCGCATGCGCGCCGCCAGCGCCGCCGCGTGCGTCTGGAAGAGGAACGGACCGGAGTGGGTGTCGATGGTCGTCGGGGTGTGGCTCTCGGGCATGGGGTCCTCGGGGCTCTCGCCTCACCCCGCCAGTGTCTGGCGGAGGAAGGCGACGGTGCGGTTCAGGGCGGTGGTGAGGGCGGGTGTTGGCCCGGCGAAGGGGTGGACGGCGCCGAAGGTGTGGCCGGTGCCGGGGAGCTCGACGTGCTCGACCGGCGCGGCCGCGGCGGCGGCGAGCGCGCGGCCTTCGGCCACCGGCACCGCCTCGTCCTCCTCGGCGTGGAGGAGGAGCCAGGGGGCGCGGCGCGTCCCCGCGGCGGCCTCGAGGTCGAGGTCGGCGGCTCGGCTCTCGACCTCGTCGAGGAGCTGCGTGCCGAGCGCGAGGCGCTGGCCGGTGCGGGCGTTGGCGACCGGCAGCTCGCCCTGGGCTCTCCAGGCGACCTTCTCCCGCTCGCCCCAGCGGTCGCAGCGGCCGATCGCGTTCCAGGTGACGAGGGCGCGGAGGCGGTCGCGCCAGTCGGGGTGCGCGGCGGCGAGGAGCGCGACCCCGCCCCCGCGGCTGTGGCCGAAGAGGGCGAGGCGGCCGGGATCCAGATCGGCGTCGAGATCACCCAGGCGCTCGAGCAGCGCCAGCAGCTCGCCGAGCTCGGCTGAGTAGGTGTCGGCGCGGAACGCCTCCGGGTCGGTCACCAGCTCGTCGCCGGGCGCCATGCCGCTGCCGCGGACGGCGAAGCGCACGGCGGCGAGGCCGTGCGAGGCGAGCAGCTCGGCGAGCGGCGGGTGGAAGCCCCAGGTGCAGAACCCCTTGAAGCCGTGGCAGAGGACGACGACGGGCCAGGGGCCGGGTCGTCCGGGCCGGTCGGGCAGGTCGACGAAGCCGCGGAGCAGCGCGCCGCCGTCGATCGCGAGGGTGAACGGGCGGGATGGCATCGGGGGGATTCTACGGGGCGCGGCGCGGGCGCGCTGCTAGGCTCGAAGCATGCTGGGAGGAGCGGAGGCGATGGAGGAGTGGCTCGCGGGGCACGGTGCCCGGTTCGACGACGGGGTGGTCGTGGATTTCGGCGATGCGGTGGCGGGGTAGCTCGCGCTCGGCTGCGAGGTCAAGGGCCTGCCGGAGGGTGGCGCGGCCTACGGCTTCCTCACCGCGCGGGAGGGGAAAGTGCTCGCCGACGCGCTCCTGGCCGATCTGCCGGAGGCCCTCCAGCTCGCGCTGCCCGCCGCGCGGGCGGCGGCGATCCGCTCGCACCTCGCCCGCTACCTGCTCGCCGACCGGGTGGAGCTCGTCGAACGGCCCGAGCTCGCGGTCTGGGAGATCGCGGGGCCGCGCGCGGGCGAGGCGCTGGCGGCCGTGGGCTTGCCGGTGCCCGAGGCGGGGCGCTCCGCGTGGCTCCCGGAGGAGGAGATCGCGCTGGTCCGCCACGACCTCGGCCGGCTGCCGGCCTGGGAGCTGCGCGCGCGGCCGGAGGCGCTCGCGGCGCTCGCCGAGCGGCTCCTCGCGGCCGGGCCGACCCGCCTCGCGGGCGCAGCGGCGCGCGAGATCGCGCGCGTCGAGGAGGGCGTGCCCGCCTGCGGCCGCGACTTCGGCGAGGAGCACTTCCCGCAGGAGACCGGGCTCGAGGCGGCGGCGGTGAGCTACACGAAGGGCTGCTATCTCGGCCAGGAGGTCGTCGCCCGGATCCACTACCGCGGCGGCGTGCAGCGTGGCCTGCGGGGCTTGCGCTTCCCCGGCGGGCTGCCTGCGCCGGGCGCGGAGCTGCTCCACGACGGCCGCGAGGCGGGGCGGGTCACGTCGGCCGTCCTCTCCCCCCGCCACGGCGCGATCGGCCTCGCGATCCTCCACCGGCGGGTGGACGAGGGTGGGGCGCTCGCGCTCGCGGGGGGCGGCGAGGCGCTCCTCGCGCCGCTGCCGTTCGCGGACTGAAGCGCGCCGGCGCGCGCGTTCAGGGCGCCGTCTGCGCCTGCGACCAGGCGCCGAGGCCGCCGGCCTCGAAGCCGTCGGCGAAGACGCCGTTCGGCGCCACCAGGATCTCGATCGCCGCGTGGTTGTCGGCCGGGCTCGGGTCGGCCTCGAGCTCCCCGGCCTGGGCGTGGGCTACCGCGAGCGCGCTGCCGGTGAAGCCCGGCGCGAAGCTGCCGGTGAGGACGACGGTGGCCGACTCCCCCGAGGCGAGGTCGAAGAAGTCGTCGAAGGCGCCGCTCCCGGAGGGCGCGGGGCAGAGCGCGGCGGGGCTGCAGGTCCAGGTCATCCCCTCCAACCTCGGCGGGGTCACGAGGAGGAGCCGCCCCTCGCCCGCCGGGGCGCCGCCCGCCGCCGCGATCGTGGCGGTGAGCTGCACGCCGCCGCCCGGGAGCACCCAGGAGGGCCCGGAGAGCGTCACGCCGAAGTCGAGGCCGACCGCGAGGCCGCAGAGCGCCGGATCCACCGCGGTCGGGCAGGGGTCGCAGGCGTCGCCGAGGCCGTCGCCGTCGAAGTCGGCCTGGAGGTTGCCGTTGACCGGCCGCGGCGGGTCGAAGACCACCGGGCAGAGATCCTCGGCGTCGGCGACCCCGTCGCCGTCGAGGTCGCCGAGCGTGCGCGCGCCGCTGTACTGCGCTCCGTCCGGCTCGGCGCGGGTGGGCACGCAGGCCGGCTCGCCCAGGGGCGCGCCGCAGGCAAAGAGGCCGGCGGTGTACTCCGGGGTCGCCGCGGCGAGCGCCGAGAGCGAGGTGCCGAGGTCGCGCCGGGCGCACTCCCACTTGGCGCGGCCGCAGACGTCGAGCGGGTCGCAGACCGCGGCCGTGCCGCCGAGCGCCACCACGAGGTCGGCGTCGCCGACCATCGGCACCCCGGCGCGCAGCACCAGAGCGACGTCCGCGCTCTCCGCCTCCAGCACGGCGCGGAAGCCGGGCCGCACGCGGCCGTCCCAGACCACGACGTCGGCGAGGAAGCCGCGGTCGAGCTCGCCGAGGAGGGCTTCCACGTCCGCCCCCGCGGCCGCGGCGCCGTCGAGCGTGGCGGCGATCAGGAGCCCCTCGTTCTCGAAGAAGCCGGCGAGGTAGTGGCGGTTGAACGCGGCCGCGCACTGCAGCTCGCGGAGCAGGGTCGAGGAGCCGGTGAGGCTCCAGTAGGTGCCGAGGGCGACGTGGACCCCGGCCCGCCCGAGCACGGTCACCGGCGCGGTCTGGCCGTAGAGGCGCAGGTCGCTGCGGGGCGACCAGACGACCGAGGCGGGGACCGGCAGCGTCGCCTCCACCAGCTCGAGGACGTCGGGCGGGTTCATCGCCAGGGCGTGGGTGAGGGTCGCGCCGGCCGGATGGGGGAGGATGTCGTGACTCCCCGGGATCCCGCCGCCCGTGTCGGTGAGGCAGACGAGCTCGTTGCGTCCCTCGCCGTCGGTCCCCTCGGCCACCGTCGCCCAGTAGGGGCGCCCCGCGGCCGGGGCCGCGAAGCCCGGGTACGTGCAGCTCCCGAGAGGCGGGAAGCCGCCGCCCGAATCGGCGAGCGGAAACCCGGTGAAGTCGACGGCGGCGGCGCCGGGCAGGCCGGAGAGGGCCGCGTCGTCGAGGTTGCGCACCAGCCCCGCGACGCCGCCGGTGGCGGCGACGCTGGTCACGCCGGCGAGGAGCAGGCGCGCCTCGGCCAGCTGGCGGGCGGCCGTACTTCCGGGGCTCGGCAGGGAGAGCTGGGAGTGCCCCCGCAGGCCGTGCCGCCAGTCGTGCCGGTGGTCGTACCGCTCGCCCGTATCGGCGAGCGGCGCGGCGTGGGAGTAGGCGAGGTGGTCGATCGCGTCGACCAGGCCGGGAGTCACGACCCCCTCGGGGCAGTCGAGCTCCCCCCAGGCGCCGGCGTACGGCGAGTCGGAGCAGTCGCACTCGGCACAGTCGACGGTGCCGTCCGGGGCGATCACGAGCTCGCCGCCGAGGTAGGTCTTCTTCGGGGTGATCAGGGTGCCGCGCAGCCGCAGCGCGCCGTTCGTCCCCGCCCGGTAGTCGCAGAGGCCGCTCGCCGGGGGCGGGATCGTGACCTGGCAGTCGACGTCGCCGGCGCTCGCCGGCCCGGCCAGGGCGGGGAGCGCGAGGAGCAGGGTCGCGAGGAGGGGGGCGGTGCCGGTCGCGCGCATGCGGCCTCCGGAGCGCCGGGGCAGCGCTCGTCAGGGGGAGGGGCGCAGTCTAGCGGGCGCCCGGCGGGGGCGCCAGCCGCGCGGAGCGGCGCCGCCGGAGCTCAGACGGAGAACGACGAGCCGCAGCCGCAGGTGCCGAGGGCGCGCGGGTTGATGAACTTGAACCCCGCCCCCTGCATGCCGAGCACGTAGTCGATCGTGACCCCCTCGAGGTAGCGGGCCGAGACCGGGTCGATGTAGACGGTCAGCCCCTCGTACTGTTGGAGGACGTCGGTCTCGCGCGCCTCGTTCTCGAAGTCGAGGGCGTACTGGAAGCCACTGCAGCCGCCGCCCATCACGGCGACGCGCAGCCCGTACGACTCCTCGATGCCCTCCTGCTGGCGGGTGAGCTTGATCATCTCGACCGCCTTCGGGGTGATGGTCAGCAGCGGCGCCTCGGCCTCGGGGGTCGGGGCGGCGGTGTCGGTCTGGAGCTCGGCCATTCGTCTCTCCTCCGGGCATGAGAACCGGGTGCGCCGGCCCTTTCTTCCCTTGGCCCCGGAAGATAGCGGCCCGGACCGGGCCGGTCAACCGCGACCGGGCGGCTCTCCGAACCGCCGCGGCCCGCCTCGGAGCGCTGCCCCGGGGCTACCCTTCGACGCCCGCCGGCCCACCCGCGCGGGGGGCGGAGGTGCCTCACGGGCCTGCCAAGACTGCAACTGCAACGAGCGAGCGGCGCACAGGCGCGCCGGCTCGGCAGGAGGATTCGCGATGCCCTACCCCGTGATCGACTTCGACGCCTGCGTGGGCGACCAGATCTGCATCGAAACCTGTCCCGAGAAGGTCCTCGACTGGGACGACGCCGAGGGCAAGCTGCGCGTCACGAGCCAGGAGAAGTGCCCCCCCGGCTGCCAGGAGTGCGTGGACATCTGCCCCCTCGAGGCGATCCAGATCGTCGCCTGAACCCCACAGCACCCCGGCGGGGACCAACACCCCGCGCCTCACGCCGACGCCCGCGCCCCGCCAGCGCGGGCGTCGCGCGTTGGGAGGCGATATCGTGGCCCGTCGAAGGAGGAGCGCGCGGCATGCGGAGTCGGTCGGAGGGATCGGGGCAGATCGAGGTGATCGCCGGGGGGATGTTCTCGGGCAAGAGCGAGGAGCTGGTGCGGCGGGTGCGGCGGGCGCTCATCGCGCGGCAGCGGGTGCAGGTGTTCAAGCCGCTGCTCGACACGCGCCACGGCGCGGACCTGGTGGTGACCCGCGACCGGCGCGAGCTCGCGGCGCTCTCGGTGGCCGACTCCGACGCGCTGCGCGCGGCGCTCGAGGAGGGGGTGCAGGTGGTCGGCGTGGACGAGGCGCAGTTCTTCGACGCGGGGCTGGTCGGCCTCGCGATGGAGCTCGCCGACCGCGGGGTGCGGGTGATCCTGGCCGGCCTCGACCAGGACTTCCTGCGACGGCCGTTCGGGCCGATGCCGGCGCTGCTCGCGGTGGCCGAGCAGGTGGACAAGATGCACGCGGTCTGCGTGGTCTGCGGCGAGCCGGCGCACTACAGCCAGCGCATCGCGGGCGGCGGCGAGCAGGTGCAGGTGGGCGACCTCGAGGCGTACGAGGCGCGCTGCCGGCGCTGCTTCGAGGACTTCTCGCCCGAGTGAGGCGGGGAAAAGAGGGACAGGCACACATTTCCACGACCCCCGTGGCAAGTGCCACCGGCGGCAGAGGAAATGTGTGCCTGTGCCTCTTTTCCCGCGTCACTCGG
>JAHDVN010000586.1 GCA_023384635.1 Thermoanaerobaculia bacterium | reverse complement strand
CACCCCGCGGTCTTGACCCGGCCCGGGCGCCCCCCCCCCGCGCCCCCGGGGGCGCGGACCGCCGCGGCGGCGCCGCGGCGGAACGCCGGGGTGGGGAAGCCGTGGGCGGCGAGCCAGCTCTTCTCCCGCAGGCGGTGCTGGGCGATGGCCAGCACCTCGGGGGCGGGGTGGACCGGTGCGAGCTCCGCCGCCGCGGCGAGCGCGGCCGCGGGGACGTTTTCGAACTCGACGGTCACGACGTCGGCCTACGCGGCGAGCCGGCGCACCGCGTCGAGGTCGTCGTACGGGGCGACGACCTCGCGGTCGGAGACCTGCCCGGCGGGGCTCCCCGGCTCGGGGGAGAGGACGGCGAACCGATAGCCCATGCGGCGCGCGGCGAGCGCCAGCATTCTCCCCAGCTGACCGCTTCCGAGCACGGCGATCGTGCCGCCGGGGACAACGGGCCTCGCCACGGGCGTCAGCTGCCGGCCGGGTCGTCCGCGGTGGCGAGGACCGCCGCGGTCTGCTCGCCGCGGTAGGCGTGGAGGGCCTCGCGCAGCTCGGGCCGCGCGAGGGCGAGGATCGCGACTGCCAGCAGCGCGGCGTTGACGGCGCCGGCGCGGCCGATCGCGAGCGTGCCCACGGGGATGCCGGCGGGCATCTGCACGATCGAAAGGAGACTGTCGAGGCCCTGGAGGGCGGCGCTCTGGACCGGCACGCCGAGCACCGGGAGCGCGGTCTGCGCGGCCAGCATGCCCGGCAGGTGCGCGGCCCCGCCGGCCCCGGCGATGAGCACCTCGAGCCCCCGCTCCGCGGCGCCGGCGGCGTAGTCGGCCAGTCGCCGCGGCGTGCGGTGGGCGCTCACGACCCGCGCCTCGTACGGCACGGGGAAGCGGTCGAGGGTCTCGGCGGCGTGGCGCATCGTCTCCCAGTCGGACCGGCTCCCCATGACGATTCCGACCAGCGGCCGCGGCGTTTCCCGCATGCCCGAAGGATAGCGGTTCTGTATACTTCCGCAAACCCTCGAGGGGGCCGCGAGAGGCCCCGCAGGAGAAGAGCCGCATGACGAGTCCGGAGATTCCCCCCGCGAGGACCGAGAGCGAGCCGGCGGCCGGTGCCGCGGCGAGCGAGGCCCCCCGCCCCGACCTCGCCGAGGCGCGGGCGCGCTGGGAGCGGGAGCGGTCGCGGGCGGAGGCCCAGCGGCCCCCCTGGAGGCGCGACTTCACGACCGTCTCCGGACTCGAGGTGCCACCGCTCGTCACGCCGGAGGAGGTCGCCGGGCTCGACCCGGCTCGCCACCTCGGGGTCCCGGGCGAGTTCCCGTACACCCGCGGCATCCACCCCACGGGATACCGGGGCAAGCTCTGGACGATGCGCCAGTTCGCCGGCTTCGG
>JAHDVN010000585.1 GCA_023384635.1 Thermoanaerobaculia bacterium | reverse complement strand
AGAGATCCACGTGAACCCGACCGGAGGCCCGGCCCTGGCCTCCGGCGGGAGCGGCGACGTCCTCACCGGACTCCTGGGCGCGCTGCTGGCGCAGCAGGTCGAGCCGGGGACAGCCGCGGCGCTCGCGGTACACTTGCACGGCCTCGCCGGCGATCTCGCGGCGGCCGGGCTGGGCGGCCCGGCGGTGCCGGCAACCGACTTGGTGCGCTTCCTGCCCAGGGCGTTCGCGGAGCTGGGACGGGCTTGAGGAGCTGGCGCACGCGGAGCCCGGAGGAGACGAGGGCGCTCGGCGAGGAGCTCGCGGCCGAGCTCGCTCCGGACGGCGCCCTGCTGCTGGAAGGCGACCTCGGCGCGGGCAAGACGGTGCTCGTCCAGGGTCTGGCCCGGGCGCTCGGCATCGACCCCCGGGAGGTCCAGTCGCCGACCTTCACGCTGCTCCGCGTCCACGAGGGTTCGCGGGGCCGGCTGTTGCACTTCGACCTCTACCGCCTCGAGCCGGGGCAGGTGGAGGGGGAGGGGTTCGAGGAGCTGCTCGCGGGCACGGGAGTGAAGGCCGTCGAGTGGAGCGAGCGGCTCCCCTTCCCGGTGCCCGCCGCGCTCCGGCTGCGGCTGGAGCCGGGAGCGATGCCGGAGGAACGGACGGTGCGGGAGGTCGCGGCCGGGACCGCGGCTCCCGTCTGAGAGAAAGGCGGTAGCGATGGAGATTCGCAAGGTCGGGGTTCTGGGCTGCGGGCTGATGGGCGCCGGTATCGCCGAGGTGTGCCTCAAGTCCGGGTTCGCGACGGTGGTGCGGGAGGTCGACGACGCGCTCCTCGCCAAGGGGACCTCCCGCCTGCGTGGTTCGCTCGACAAGGCGGTGGAGAAGGGGAAGCTGGAGCCGGAGGCCCGGGAGGCGGCGCTCGGCCGGCTCCAGGTCACCACCGATCTCGCGGAGCTCGCCGACTGCGACCTGGTGATCGAGGCGATCGTGGAGAATCTCGAGGAGAAGCGGCGGACCTTCGGCGCCCTCGCCGGGCTCGTGAAGCCGGAGGCGGTCTTCGCCTCGAACACCTCCTCGCTGACGGTCACCCAGCTGGCCGCCGCCTCCGGGCGCCCGGAGCGGACGATCGGCCTGCACTTCTTCAACCCCGTGCCGGTGATGAAGCTCGTGGAAGTGGTGCGGACGATCCTCTCCTCCGAGGAGGTGATCGCCGCGGCGACGGCCTTCTGCCGCGCACTGGGCAAGGAGCCGATCGCCTGCCGGGACAACTCGGGGTTCATCGTCAACCGCCTCCTCGTCCCCTACCTGCTCGACGCCATCCGGGCCCTCGAGGAGGGGGTCGGCTCGGTCGAGGACATCGACAAGGGGATGCAGCTCGGCTGCGGCTATCCGAT
>JAHDVN010000121.1 GCA_023384635.1 Thermoanaerobaculia bacterium | reverse complement strand
CGCCCTCCTCGCCGCCGGGGGCAACGCGGTCGACGCGGCGGTCGCCGCCGCGCTGGCGCTCGCGGTGGTCCACCCGGAGGCCGGCAATCTCGGCGGCGGCGGCTTCGCGGTGGTCCGCTGCGACGGCCGGCTCCTCGCCCTCGACTTCCGCGAGACGGCGCCGCCGCGGGCCCACCCGGCTCTCTTCCTGGACGCCGCCGGCGAGCCCCGGCCCGGAGCCTCGACGGAGGGACCGCTCGCGGCCGGCATCCCCGGCTCGCCCCACGGCTACTTCGAGCTCCACCAACGCTGCGGCCGCCGCCCCTGGGCCGAGGTGGTGGCGCCGGCCGAGCGCCTGGCCCGGGACGGCGTCCTCCTCGCGGAGCGGAGCGCCGCCTCTCTGGCCCGCCACGCCGAGCGGCTCGCCCGCTTCCCGGAGAGCGCCGCCGCCTGGCTCCCGGGAGGCCGCCCGCCGTCTGCCGGGGCGGGGATCCGGCTGCCGGCCCTCGCCCGCACCCTCGCGGCCTACGCGCGGCAGGGGCCCGCGGCCCTCACCACCGGCGGGGCGGCGCGGGCCATCGCCGCCGCCTCGGCGCGCCACGGGGGGATGCTCGGGGCCGCCGACCTCGCCGCCTATCGCCCGGTCTGGCGCGAGCCGCTCCGCTTCGCCGCCTTCGGCTGGGAGCTCGCGGGGATGGGCCTGCCCTCCTCCGGGGGGACGATCGTCGCCCAGACCCTCCTCCTCGCCGAGCGGCTCGGCTGGGCCGCGGCGGCCGGCGACGCCGCCGGGCGCGCCCACCTCCTCGCCGAGATCTGGCGCCGCGCGTTCGCCGACCGGACCCTCCTCGGCGACCCGCGCACCGCCTTCGCCACGCCGGCCGAGCTGCTCGCCCCTGCCTGGCTCGCCCGCCGGGCCGCCGAGATCGACCCTCGCCGCGCCACCCCGTCGGCGGCGGTGGCGCCGTACCCGGGCGGCCAACGCGAGCCGGCCGACACCACCCACGTGGCGGCGGTGGACGCCGACGGCAACGCCGTGGCCCTCACCACCACGATCAACGACCTCTTCGGCTGCGCCCTCTTCGTGCCCGAGGTGGGGATCTTCCTGAACAGCGAGATGGACGACTTCGCGACCGCCCCCGGACGGCCGAACCTCTACGGGCTCGTGCAGGGAGAGGCGAACCGGGTGCTCCCCGGCCGCCGGATGCTCTCCTCGATGGCCCCCACCCTCGCCTGGCGGGGCTCCGAGGTGGTCGCAGCGGGCGGCCGCGGGGGGTCGCGGATCCCGACCGCCACCGCGCAGGTGCTGCTCTCCCTCCTCGCCCAGGGAGAGCCCGCGGGGGCGGCCGTGGCCCGCCCGCGCCTCCACCACCAGGGGCTCCCGGACCGCCTCGAGGCCGAGGCCGGTGCGCTCGCCGGGCCCGAGCGCCAGGAGCTCGAGCGGCGCGGCCACGCGGTCGTCCCGCCGCCGGCCACGGCGAAGGTGAACCTGGTGCGACGGCTCGCCGGCGGCGCCCTGGAGGCGGCGGGCGACCCGCGCGGCCCGGGCGCCGCCACCCCGACCGATCCCCTGCCCCGAGCACCCTGAAGCGGCCCCTCCCGGCGCCGGTGCTCTGGCCTGCCGCGCGCCGATGCGACAGACTGCCCCCGAGGAGGAGATCGCCATGTCCCGACCCCCCGCCGCCCTTGCCGCCGCCCTCGTGATGGGCGCCGCCGCCCTCGTGGCGGGCGCCGCCGGCTGCCGCAAGCAGGAGGCCGCGCCCCCGCCGGAGCCCGCCGCGGTGCGCGTCGAGCACCCGGCATCGGGCCTGGCCGTCGCCGCGCTTCCGCGGGCGCTGCGCCTGGTCTCCGCGGACGGCGCGCTGCTCGAGCTCGCCCCCACCGACGCCGCCCGCGGAGGCCGCTTCACGGTCGCGGCCGGCCCGCCCGAGCCGGGAGGGATCAACCTCGTCGAGCTGACCCGGACGGCGGGCGCGGAGCTCGCCGCCCGGCCCGAGGGGGCCTTCCTGGGCCAGCGCGAGATGATCGCACCCTGGGGCCCCGCCTTCTCGGCCCGCGGCACCTACCTGGAGAACGGCGAGCGGCGCGAGGAGCTGCGCATCTTCACCCTCCACCCCGACCGCTCCGTCGACCGGCTGGTGACCCTCACCTACGTCTACCCGGCCGGCGACCGGGAGGAGAGCGGCGCCCGCTTCAACGAGGGCCTGCTGGTGCTGGGGGAGCTGGAGCCGCTGCCGCCGCCCGCTGGCTGACCCGGCCGGTTCAGGCCGCCCGCCCGTACTGGAGCTGGTAGAGGCGGTGGTAGATCCCGCGCCGGGCGACGAGCTCGGCGTGGGTCCCCTGCTCGCGCAGCTCCCCCTTGTGCAGGACGAGGATCCGGTCGGCGCGCTGCACCGTCGACAGGCGGTGGGCGATGACGAGGCTGGTGCGCCCGGCGAGCAGCCGGTCGAGGGCCACCTGCAGCAGCCGCTCGGTCTCCGAGTCGACCGAGGCGGTGGCCTCGTCGAGCACCAGCACCCGCGGGTCGAAAGCGAGGGCGCGGGCGAAGGCGAGCAGCTGCTTCTGTCCCACCGAGAGGCCGGCGCCCCGCTCCCGCACCGGCGCGCCGAGCCCGCCCGGCAGCCGCTCGACGAACCCGAGCGCCCGCGCCTCGGCGGCGGCCCGACGCAGGCGCTCGTCGTCGAACCCCGCCTCGCCCAGCCGCAGGTTGTCTGCCACCGAGCCCGAGAAGAGGAAGACGTCCTGGAGGATCACCCCCACCGAGCGCCGCAGCCGCGCGAGATCCCACGCCCGGACGTCCACCCCGTCGAGCCGTACCGCCCCGCGGTCGACGTCGTAGAAGCGCAGGAGCAGGTTCGCCAGCGTCGACTTGCCGGCTCCCGTGTGCCCGACGATCGCCACCATCTCCCCCGCAGCGACGCGGAAGGAGAGGTCGCGGAGCACCGGCTCGCCCGGCAGGTAGCCGAACCGGACACCGGCGAACTCGATCGCCCCCTCCACCCGCTCCGGAGCGTGGGGGCGCGCCGGCGCGGCCACCGCCGGCGGCGTGTCGAGGAGCGCGAAGATCCGCTCCGAGCTCGCCATCGCGGCCTGGAGCACGTTGTACTTCTCCGAGAGGTCGGCGAGCGGCTGGTAGAAGCGCTGGGCGTACTGGAGGAAGGCCACCAGCGCCCCCACCGAGAGGGCGCCCCGGACCGTCTGCCCGCCGCCCACCCAGAGCACGAGGCCGAGCCCCGCCGCGGTCAGCAGCTCGATGCCCGGGTAGTAGACGGCGTAGTAGAAGATCCCCCGCACGTGGGCGTCCCGGTGGTCCCGGTTGTGGCGCGAGAACTCGGTCGCCGCCCGCGCCTCGCGCCCGAAGAGCTGCACCACGGCCATACCCGCCACGTGCTCCTGGAGGAAGGCGTTGATCCGCGCCACCCGGACCCGGACCTCGCGGAAGCTGGCCCGCGCCTTGACCTTGAACCAGAAGGTCAGCAGGAAGAGGAGGGGAAGCACCGCGAAGGCCGCGAGAGCGAGGCGCCAGTCGAGCCAGAAGAGGACGCCCACGATCCCGACCAGCTGCAGCACGTCCCCGAACAGGGTGACGATCCCGGAGCTGAAGAGCTCGTTGAGGGCGTCCACGTCGGTCGTGGCGCGCGTCACCATCCTGCCCACCGGCGTGCGGTCGAAGTAGGCCACCTCCAGCCGCTGCAGGTGCCCGAAGATCTCGGCCCGCAGGTCGGCCATGACCCGCTGGCCGACCACCTGCATCAGGTAACCCTGCCCGTAGACCACGCCGAAGCCCGCGACCAGGGCCAGCAGATAGACCAGGGCGGCGGCGGCGAGCCCGGCGGCGGGATCCGGATCGAGGCCGAGCCGGTCGAGCGCCACCGTCACCGCGCGGCTGACCGCCGCCCGCGGCGCCGCGGGGTCGTCGGGCGCCACGAAGAGGTCGAGGGCCACCGCCGTGGCCAGCGGACCCACCAGCTGCAGCAGGGCGGAGGCCCCGATCAGCACCACGGCCAGCGCCGTGGCGCCGCGGTAGGGCCGCAGGTAGCCGAGCAGGCGCCGCATCAGCCGCGCGTCGTAGCTCCGGCCGAGGGCCTCCTCCTCGTGGTGCGCCGCATCGCTCACCGCCCGGACGATAGCGCAGGCGGCCACCCCCCGGCCTCGGGGTGCGAAGCACGCCGCTTCCCGCCCTCCGGGCTTGGATGTAGACTCCGGGAAGTCATCTGCCGGAAGGGGCCGGAAGGGGAAGGAGCACGATGCCGCCGACTCTCAACGCGCTGCTGAAGACCATGGTCGAGCAGGGAGGCTCCGACCTCCACATCACGACCAACTCGCCCCCGCAGATCCGCGTGGACGGTGTCCTCAGGGCCCTCGACATCCCGCCCCTCACGCCCAGCGACACCAAGCAGGTCTGCTACGCGATCCTCACCGACAACCAGAAGCACCGGCTCGAGGAGAACCTCGAGATCGACTTCTCGTTCGGCATCAAGGGCCTGTCGCGCTTCCGCGCCAACGTCTTCCACCAGCGCGGCGCCATCGCCGGCGCCTTCCGGACCATCCCCTACGAGATCCGCACCTTCCGGGAGCTCGGCCTGCCGCCGGTGGTCGAGAAGATCTGCGAGAAGCCCCGCGGCCTCGTCCTCGTCACCGGCCCCACCGGCTCGGGCAAGACGACGACCCTCGCCGCGATGCTCGACAAGGTGAACCGCGAGCGCCACGAGCACATCGTGACCATCGAGGATCCGGTCGAGTACCTCCACTCCCACAAGAAGTGCATCGTCAACCAGCGCGAGCTCCACGCCGACACCTACAGCTTCGCCAACGCGCTGCGCTCCGCGCTGCGGCAGGATCCCGACGTGGTGCTGATCGGCGAGATGCGCGACTTCGAGACCGTGGAGTCGGCGCTGCGCATCGCCGAGACCGGCCACCTCACTTTCGCCACCCTGCACACGAACAGCGCCGCGCAGACGATCAACCGCATCGTCGACATCTTCCCCGCGCACCAGCAGTCCCAGATCCGGGTGCAGCTCTCGTTCGTCCTCGAAGGCATCCTCTGCCAGTCGCTGCTGCCGCGCGTCTCCGGCAAGGGTCGCGCCCTCGCCATGGAGATCCTGGTTCCCAACTCCGCGATCCGCAACCTGATCCGCGAGGACAAGGTGCACCAGATCTACGGCATGATGCAGACCGGGCAGGCGAAGTTCGGGATGCAGACCTTCAACCAGTCCCTGGCCGCGCTCTACTTCCGGCGCCAGATCAGCCTGCAGACCGCGCTCGCCCGCTCCTCGTACCCGGACGAGCTGCAGGAGATCATCGCCCGCGGCCCCTCTGCGGTGGGCCTCACCGTGCAGGGCACCGAGACGCCGGGGACCTCGACGGCCGCCGTCAGGAGCTGAGTGATGCCGAACTTCGTCTGGAAGGGCAAGACCCGGGCCGGCGCCCTGCAGGAGGGCGTGCTCCTCGCCGACTCTCGTGACGCGGCGCTCGCCGTGCTCCGGCGCCAGAACATCCAGGTCACCACGCTGCGCGAGAAGGGCAAGGAAATCCGCCTCCTGCCGCGGCTGCCGCAGGGGATCGACAGCAAGCGGGTGGCGGTCTTCACCCGGCAGTTCTCGGTCATGCTCGACGCCGGTCTGCCGCTCGTGCAGTGCCTCGAGATCCTCGGCGAGCAGGAGGAGAACCGGCGCTTCCGGGAGATCATCAACCAGGTGCGCAGCGACGTCGAGCAGGGCTCCTCGCTCGCCGACGCCATGCGCAAGCACCCGACCGCCTTCAACAATCTGTTCACCAACATGATCGCCGCCGGCGAGGCGGGCGGCATCCTCGACATCATCCTGCAGCGCCTCTCGACCTACATCGAGAAGGTGGTCAAGCTCAACGCCCAGGTCAAGTCGGCCCTCGTCTACCCGGTAACGGTCATCGTCATCGCCACCCTGGTCGTGATCGTCATCCTCTGGAAGGTGATCCCGGTCTTCGCCCAGCTGTTCGCCGGCCTCGGCGGCGAGCTGCCGTTCCTGACCCGCGTGGTCGTCGCGGCCAGCAACTTCCTCGGCCGCTACTTCATCTTCGTGGGCCTCGGCATCGCGGCTCTCTACTTCGCGGTGCGCGCCTGGCACAAGACTCCGGGCGGAGCGCGGATCATCGACGCCGGCCTGCTGCGCATCCCGGCCATCGGCATGCTGCTGCGCAAGATCGCCGTCGCGCGCTTCTGCCGCACCCTCTCGACCCTCACCTCCTCGGGCGTTCCCATCCTCGACGGGCTCGAGATCACCGCCAAGACGGCGGGCAACGCGATCATCGAGGACGCGGTCATGGCGGTGCGCAAGAGCGTCGAGGAGGGCAAGACGATCTCCGGCCCGCTCGCCGAGACCAAGGTCTTCCCGATGATGGTGGTGCAGATGATCAACGTGGGCGAGCAGACGGGCGCCCTCGACCAGATGCTCTCGAAGATCGCCGACTTCTACGAGGAGGAGGTCGACGTGGCCGTGGCGAACCTCATGAAGCTGATCGAGCCGCTCATGATCCTCTTCCTGGGCACCACCATCGGCACCATCGTCGCCGCCATGTACCTGCCGATGTACGCGATCCTCCAGAAGATCGGCTAACGGGCGCCCTGTTCCCCGAACCGGTCACCGCCGCGGCGCCAGCGGCCCGCCTCCTCGGCCAGCTCCGCTGGCTCATCGCCATCCGACTGGTGATGATCACCAGCGTGGCGGTCCCCTACTTCCTGCTCCGCCTCACGGCCGCGCGGGAGGGTAGGGTCCCGTTCTTCGGGACCGGGACCCCCGATCTGCTGCTGCTGCTGGCCGGCGCCACCTATGTCGCCAGCCTCGCCTACATCGCCCTGCTGCGTCCGCTCGCGCGGCGTGCCGTGCTGCAGGCGGGGATCCAGTTCGGCGGCGACCTGCTCCTGATCACGGGGCTGGTCTACTGGTTCGGCGGGATCGCCAGCCCGTTCTCGCTCCTCTACCTCCTGGTCATCGCCGCCGCCGCGGTGATGCTGCGACGGCGAGCCACCTTCTGGGTCGCCACCGCGGCCTACGCCGCCTACGCCGCCCTCCTGCTGGCGCTCTTCCAGGGCTGGCTCCCCGAGCACCAGCCCGCGGTGCTCGGCGAGGAGCGGATCTGGCGCCTCACCTACAACCTGGCCGTGCACCTGTTCGGGTTCTACGCCGTGGCGCTGCTCACCTCCCACCTCGCGCAGTCGGCGAGCCGCTCCGAGCGCGCGCTCGCCGAGCAGCGCGACAGCTACGCCGACCTGCGCGTGGCGCACCGCGACGTCGTGCAGTCGATCCCGAGCGGCCTGCTCACCACCGACCTCGCGGGCGTCGTGACCGGCGCCAACCGGGCCGCCGAGGAGATCCTGGGGTGCAGCGAGCGGAGCCTGCTCGGCGCCCACGTGGCCGAGAGCGGCCTCTTCTCGCGCGAGCGCTGGGAGCTCGAGAGCGGGGGCGAGCACCGGAGCGCCGCCGCCCGCTCGGAGGCGGAGGTGGAGCGCGCCGGGACGAAGCTGCCGGTCGGGTACTCGCTCGGGGAGATCACCGACGCCCACGGCCGCCGCACCGGCTTCCTGGTCGTGTTCCAGGACCTCTCCGAGTGGCGCCGGTTGCAGGAAGAGGTCCGCGTCAAGGACCGCATGGCGGCGGTCGGCGAGCTCGCGGCCGGCCTCGCCCACGAGGTCGGGAACCCGCTCGCCGCCATTTCCGGGTCGGTGCAGATGCTCTCGTCGGATCCCGGCGTGGATCCCTCGCAGCGGCAGCTGCTCGCGATCGTCCACCGCGAGAGCCAGCGCCTCGACCGGACGATCAAGGGCTTCCTGCGCTTCGCGCGGCCGCGCGACCGGGCGGTGGTCGAGTTCGACATCGCGCACCTCGTCGCCGAGCATTTCGAGCTGCTGCGCAACTCCGAGGAGACGTCGCCCGCGCACCGGCTGCGCCTCGAGGTCGATCCCCCCTCGGTAGCGGCGCTCGCCGACCCGGACCAGGTGAGCCAGATCTTCTGGAACCTCGCGCGCAACGCGCTGCGGGCGATGCCGGAGGGCGGCGAGCTGCTGGTGCGGGGGGAGGGCCGGGGCGACACCTACCGGCTGGCCTTCCGGGACAGCGGCCGCGGCATGAGCTCCGAGCAGCGCACCCGCCTCTTCCAGCCGTTCCAGTCGTTCTTCGACGGCGGCACCGGCCTCGGCATGGCGATCGTCTACCGGATCGCGCAGGAGCACGGCGGGCGGGTGCAGGTCGAGAGCACGGCCGGCAGCGGGAGCACGATCACGGTGGAGCTGCCGCTGCGGCCCCCGGAGCTGGCGACCGACTGGACGCCCGAGCCGGCCTCCGCCGCCCGGGAGGAGCGGGCGTGAGCGCGCGGCTGCTGGTGGTCGACGACGAGCCGAGCATGCTCGACATGCTCTCCCTGCTCTGGCGCGGCGAGGGCTACGAGGTTTCCACCGCGCGCTCCGCCGCCGAGGCGCGCGAGAGGCTCGCCGAGCACGCGGCCGATCTCGTGCTCTGCGACATCCTCATGCCGGACGGCAACGGCCTGGAGCTGCTGCGCGAGATCAAGGCCGCCGACCCGCGGGTGGCGGTGATCATGATGACCGCCTACACCTCCACGAAGAGCGCGCTGGAGGCGATGAAGCTCGGCGCCTACGACTACATCTCCAAGCCGTTCGCCGACCTCGAAGAGCTCAAGCTCCTGGTGTCGAAGGCGCTGGAGCAGTCGCAGCTGGTCGACGAGAACCTCTACCTGCGCGGCGAGCTGGAGCGGCGCTACGCCTTCGACAACATCGTCGGCCGCAGCCCGCGGATGCGCGCCGTGTTCGCGCTCGTCGAGCGGGTGGCGCGCACCCATTCCACGGTGCTGATCCAGGGCGAGAGCGGCACCGGCAAGGAGCTCATCGCCCGCGCCATCCACTTCGCGAGCCCGCGCTCGGGACATCGCTTCCTGTCGATCAACTGCGGCGCCCTGCCCGAGAACCTGCTGGAGAGCGAGCTCTTCGGACACGAGCGCGGGGCGTTCACCGGCGCAGTGCGGGAGAAGCGGGGCCTCTTCCAGGAGGCGCACCGGGGCACGCTCTTCCTCGACGAGATCGGGGACATGTCGCCGGCGATGCAGGTCAAGCTCCTGCGCGCGCTGCAGGACCGGGCGGTGCGCAAGGTGGGAGGGACCGCGGAGGAGACGGTCGACGTCCGCATCATCGCGGCCACCAACCAGAACCTCGCCGAGCGGCTGGCGCAGGGGACCTTCCGCGAGGACCTCTTCTACCGCATCAACGTGATCCCGATCGAGCTGCCGCCGCTGCGCGAGCGGCGCGAGGACATCCCGCTGCTCGTCGACCACTTCCTGCGCAAGAGCTGCCGCGAGCTCGACCTGTCTCCGCGCCGGGTCTCGGTCGAGGCGATGCGCCGCCTCGAGTCCCACTCCTGGCCCGGCAACGTCCGCGAGCTCGAGAACCTGGTGGAGCGGGCGCTCGCGCTCTCCACCGGAGAGGTCCTCACCTCGCGCGACCTGCCCGTCGACCTCCTCGCGTCGGCCCGGGGCGAGGCCGCCGCCGCGAGCCTGCCCCCCGAGGGGATCGACCTCGAGGCGCATCTCGACGGCGTCCGGCGAGAGCTGATGCGCCAGGCGCTGGAGCGTGCGGACGGCCACCAGGGGCGGGCCGCCCGCCTGCTCGGGATGACCTTCCGCTCGTTCCGCTACTACGCCCGCAAGGCCGGGCTCACCGGCCGGGAGACGCCGGGCGGCGACCCCGCTCCCGGCTCCGAGGCCGGCAGCTGAGCTCCTCCTCGCCCCGGCGCCCGTTGCGCTA
>JAHDVN010000584.1 GCA_023384635.1 Thermoanaerobaculia bacterium | reverse complement strand
GCCCGCCTGGCGGCCGGCGCCAGCGCCCGGGGCAGCGCGAGGCGGGCGGGCAGGCGGGGCGCGCCCCGCCACCCCGCCCCGCGGCCGAGCAGCTCGCGCCCGAGCGCCGACTCTCCGACCGTGCCTCCCAGCCAGAGCCGGTCCCCAGGCCGCGCCCGCTCCCGGCGCAGCCAGGTGCCTCCGGGCCAGCGGCTCCCGAGGAGCGTGAGCGAGAAGGCGGGCCGCTCCGCGCGGGCGAGGTCGCCCCCTGCGAGCTCGGCTCCGGCCTCCTCCAGCGCGGTCACGAGGGCGGCAAAGAAGCGCCGGTGAGGGAAGCCGGGCGGCGCGGCGAGCGCCGGCAGCGCGAAGCGCGGCCGCGCACCGCTCGCCGCCAGGTCGGAGAGGTTCACGGCCGCGAGCCGGCGGGCGAGGACCTCCGGAGGGATCCCGCGCCGGAAGTGCACCCCTTCGATCTGCTGGTCGACGGTGATCGCGAGCGGCCCGGCGGGCCCGAGGAACGCGACGTCGTCGCCGAGGCGGTGCCCGCTGCCGAGGTGCCGCCGGACCCAGGCGAGGAGCCGGTCCTCGCCGCCGCTCAACGCGGGGCCTCCTCGGGCGCGCGCTCGAGGGCCTCGCGGGCCGCCTCCTCGAAGCGCTCGACGAAGCGGAGCGCGAGCCCTTCGCGCCAGCCGGCCGGCACCTGCTCGGCCTCCTGGCGGTTTCCCGCCGGCAGCACGACGGTGTGCACCCCGGACGCCCGCGCCGCCAGCAGCTTTTCCCGCACGCCGCCCACCGGGAGGATCTCGCCGCGGAGGGTGAGCTCGCCGCTGAAGGCCACGCGGGGGTCGGCGGGGAGTCCGGTGGCGAGGGAGAGGAGCGCCACGCCGAGGGTGACGCCGGCCGAGGGGCCGTCCTTGGGGGTGGCGCCCGCCGGCACGTGAACGTGGAGGTCGTGGTCGGCGAAGAAGGAGGCGGCGCGGGCGTCTCCGGCGGTGGAGGCGCGCACCAGGGTGAGCGCCGCCTGCGCCGACTCGCGCATCACCTCGCCGAGCTGGCCGGTGAGCAGGAGGCGCGAGCGGCCCGGCACCGCCCGCACCTCGACCAGCAGCACCTCGCCCCCCGCCGAGGTCCAGGCGAGGCCGGTGGCGACCCCGGGGGAGAGCTGGCGGGGCAAGCTCGGCGGCAGGTGGGGCGGCGGGCCGAGCAGCTCGCCGACCAGCGCCTCGTCGACGCGGCGCGGGAGCGGCCCTCCCTCGACGGCGCGGCGGGCGAGCTTCCGGCAGATCGCCGCGATCCGGCGCTCGAGCTCGCGCACCCCGGCCTCGCGGGTGTGGTCGCGGGTGAGCAGAGCGAGCGCGGCGGCGTCGAAGCGGAGGCGGCGGGAGGCGAGGCCGTGGGCGGCGA